>JANJUA010000031.1 GCA_024710825.1 Solirubrobacteraceae bacterium | reverse complement strand
CTGGACGGCGTCGGCGTCGCCCTCGCCCTCGGCGCGGCCGTCACCTACGCCGTCTACATCCTCGTGGCCGACCGCGTCGTCGGCCGGATCGACCCGATCCTCTTCAGCGCGCTCGTCATCAGCGCCGCCGCGGCCTCCGTCGGCGCGTTCACCGTCGCCACGGGCGGCCCGGAGCTCGGCGGCGCCACCCCCGGCGGCTGGGCGGCCGTCGTGGGAGTCGCTCTGATCTCGACCGTGCTGCCGGTCGCGGCGTTCCTGGTGGGGCTCGAGCGCGTCGGCCCCTCGACGGCCTCGATCGTCTCCACCGCCGAGCCGGTCGTCACCGTCGGCCTGGCGATGCTCGTCTTCGGCGAGCGGCTCACTGCGCTCCAGGCGGCGGGCGGCATGCTCGTCGTCGCGGCGGTCGTGCTGCTCAACGCGCGACGGGCGCGCCGCCGGGACCCGGCGCGGGCGCTTGCGTAGCCTTCGCCGTGTGACCCTGCCCCTCTCCCCGCCGGTCGCCCCGCAGCTCGCGCGCTCCCGCGCCACGCTGCCCGAGGGGGACTGGGCGTACGAGCCGAAGTGGGACGGATTCCGCGCGATCGCGTTCGTCGACGACGGCGGGCTGCACCTCCAGTCGCGCAACGGCAAGCCGTTGAACCGCTACTTCCCCGAGCTCGCCTTCCCGCCCGGCCGCTACGTCGTCGACGGCGAGATCGTCATCCTCGACGAGCACGGCGGCCAGGAGTTCGGCCTGCTCGGCCAGCGCATCCATCCCGCCGCCTCGCGGGTGGCGATGCTGGCGGAGCGCACCCCCGCCCGCTTCGTCGCGTTCGACCTGCTCGCGCACGACGACGAGCTGCTGCTCGGCCTGCCGTTCCGCGACCGGCGCGAGCGGCTCGAGGCGCTCGTCGCCGAGCCGCTCCACCTCACCCCGTTCTCGCTCGACCCCGCCGACGCGCAGCCCTGGCTGCGCGGCGGCGAGGGCGTCGTGGCCAAGGAGCTCGACGCCCCCTACCTCCCCGGCGAGCGCGCCGGGATGGTGAAGGTCAAGCGCGTGCGGACCATCGACGCGGTGGTGCTCGGCTGGCGGCCGGGCAAGGAGGAGCGGACGGTCGGCTCGCTGATCATCGGGCTCTACGAGCCCGACGGCGGCCTGCGCGTGGTCGGCCACTCGTCGGGCTTCAGCGCCAAGGAGAAGCGGGCGCTGGTCGATCGCCTCGCCCCGTACGAGACCGGGAAGCGCGGCAGCGGCGAGCCGTCGCGCTGGAGCGCCGGACGCGACCTCGAGTGGGTCGAGTTGCGCCCCGAGCTCGTCGTCGAGGTCACGTTCGACCACGTCAGCGACGGGCGCATCCGCCACGGCGCCAAGGTCAAGCGCTGGCGCGACGACAAGGCGCCGCGCGAGTGCCTCGTGGAGCAGCTCGACGGCTGACGCCCGTCAGCCCTCCACGATCCCCTCCTCGGCCAGGAAGTCCTCGGCCACCTTCGCCGGCGTCTCGCCCTCGACGTCGACCCGCGCGTTGAGCGCGGTGAGCGCCTCGTTCGTCAGCGCCGCCGTCACGGGCGCGAACAGCTCCTCGATCTGCGGGTACTGCTCGAGCACCTCGGCGCGCATGGTCAGCGCGACGTTGAAGAACGGGAAGAACGCCTTGTCGTCCTCCAGCACGCGCAGGTCGTTGGCCTGGATCCGGCCGTCGGTCGCGAAGACCGAGCCGACGCTGCAGCGGTCCCCATTGGCCACCTGGTCGTAGACGATCGCGTCGCCCACCAGCGAGACCTGGTCCTCCGGGAACTGGAAGTCGTAGGCCTGCTCGATCCCCGGGAGGCCGTCCGGCCGCGTGGCGAACTCCTCGCCGACGCAGAGCGCGGCCTCGTCCGGGTTGGACCGGACCAGCTCCGCGAGGTCGGAGAGCGTCTGGACCTCGTCGAGGCCTGTGCCGGTGTCGGAGCGCACCGCCAGCGCGTAGGTGTTGTTGGCCTCCGCCGGGTCGAGCCAGGCGACGTCGTTCTCGGCGTCCTCCTCGCTCAGCTCGGTGAACTGGCGCTCCAGGTCCGGGATGCCCTCGTCGTGGCCGAGGTAGTTGACCCAGGCGGTCCCCAGGTACTCCCAGTACAGGTCGACCTCGCCGGACTCGAGCGCCCGGCGCGCGGCCACGCTGCCCTCCAGCCCGGTCTGGTCGGAGACGTCCGCGCCGGCCGCCTCGAGCACCTGGAGCGTGATCTGGCCGAGGATGAGCTGCTCGGTGAACTCCTTGGAGCCGACAGTGAGGGAGGCGCCGGAGAGGTCGACCTCGGAGGCCGATCCGCCCCCGCCGTCCCCGCCCGCGGTCCCCCCGCCGTCGTCGTCGTCGCCGCCGCAGCCGGCCGCGAAGAGGCCGAGGGCCGCGAGGAACAGGAGGAGGATGGAGGCACGTCGCATGGGGTTCTCCCTGGTCGAAAGGTCAGAGGCCGCGCGGGCGCAGCGCCTCCTCGACCAGGCCGGCGACCCAGTCGACGAGCAGCGCGAGCACCGAGGTCAGCACGGCGCCGGCCAGCACGACGGTGTCGATCCGGCCGAGCCGCAGCCCGCTGTTGATGATCTCTCCGAGCGCGCCGCTGCCGTTCGGCGGCGCGCCGAGCGTGAAGGTCGCCAGCGTCACCGTGCCGACGTTGAGGATGAGGGCGGTGCGGATCCCCGCGAGCATCACCGGCACCGCGAGCGGCAGCTCCACCTTGCGCAGCGTCTGCAGCTTGGAGAGCCCCATGCCGCGCGCCGCGTCCACGAGCGATCGGTCGATGCCCTCCAGGCCCACCATCGTGTTGCGCAGGACGGAGAGCAGCGAGTAGAGGACCAGCGCCACGATCACGCCCTCGCGGCCCAGGCCGATGACCATCGCGAACACGGCGAGCACCCCGATCGACGGGATCGCCTGGCCGACGTTGGCGAGGCCGAGCACGGGCGGAGCGAGGCGGCGCGCGGCGGGCCGGGTCAGCGCGATGCCGAGCGGGACGGCGATCGCGATGACGATCGCGGTCGAGATGACGGTGAGCTGGATGTGCACCCACACGGCGGTGCCGATGACGTCCAGGTTCAGCCGGCGGCGCTCGATGCGGTCGAGGTCCTGGCTGTTGAGGTAGAGCACGAGCGCGCCGACGACGCCCGCGAGCACGAGCGGCGTGACGGCCAGCCGCCAAGCGCGGCGGACGTGGCCGACCGACGGGCGGGCACGGGCCTCGAGCGCCGCGTCGGTCACGCCGTCGCCTCGTCGGCGTGGCGGCGGCGCATCGCGACGACCGCGGCGCGGATCGTGTCCAGCTCCACCACGTCGCGCCCGCGGCCGTCCTCGTCCACGACGACCGCCCGCCCGGACTCCGAGCCGATGAGCGCGTCGAGCGCGTCGTGCAGCGAGACGTCGCGGCGCAGGACGGTGTCGACGGGCGTCCCGGCCCCGTCGCCGGCGACGACCCAGCGGCTCGGGCGGCCGTCCTCCAGGACCAGCAGCGGCCGCCCGTCGGTCGCGTCCAGCCGTTCCAGCTCGCCCGGCTCCACCGTCGGCCAGGGCGTCGCCTCCACGTCGCTCAGGCGGGTCAGCGTGAGCCCTCGCACGCGGGCGCCCGCGCCGATGAACGAGGCGACGAAGTCGTCGGCGGGGGCCGCGAGGATCCGCTCGGGGGTGTCGTACTGCGCGATCTCGCCGCCGACGCGCAGCAGCACGATCCGGTCGCCCATCTTCACCGCCTCGTCGATGTCGTGGGTGACGAACACGACGGTCTTGGCGACGGTGTCCTGCACCCGCTGGAACTCGTCCTGGAGCCGTGCGCGGGTGATCGGGTCGATCGCCCCGAACGGCTCGTCCATCAACAGCACCGGCGGGTCGGCCGCCATCGCCCGCGCCACGCCCACGCGCTGGCTCTGCCCGCCCGAGAGCTCCTTCGGATAGCGGCCCCGGTACTCGTCCGCCGCCAGGCCGACCAGCTCGAGCAGCTCGTCCACCCGCGCCCTGATGCGGTCCGCGTCCCAGCCGAGGATCCGCGGGACCATCCCGATGTTCTCGGCGATCGTCATGTGCGGGAACAGGCCGATCTGCTGGATGACGTAGCCCATGCGCCGGCGCAGCGCGTCGGGGTCCACCTCGGTGACGTCCTCCCCGTCGAGCTCGATGCGGCCGGCCGTCGGCTCGATCAGCCGGTTGATCAGGCGCAGCGTGGTGGTCTTGCCGCAGCCGGACGGTCCGACGAGGACGACGACCTCGCCGCGCGGGATGTCGAGGTCCAGGTGGCGCACCGCGGGCACGGTCTGGCCCGGGAAGCGCTTCTCGATCCCCGACAGGCGGATCATCGGCCGCTCCATCAGCGCACCCCCCGTGAGGTCGTCAGGCGCCGCACGCCGAAGAACAGCGTGTCGAAGACGAGGGCGAGGACGACGACGCCGAGGATCCCCGTCAGCGTCTGGTTCAGCGCGTTGACCGCGCCGATGCGGCCGATCCCCTCGAAGATGAGGTCGCCGAGCCCGGGGCCGTTGATCGCCGCCGCGATCGCCGCGATGCCCAGCGTCACGAGCGTGGAGACGCGGATCCCGGTGAGGATCACCGGCCAGGCGAGCGGCAGCTCGATGCGCAGCAGCCGCCGGCGGCGGCCGAGCCCCATGCCGCGGGCGGACTCGAGCACCGCCGGGTCGACGGAGCGCAGGCCGGTGACCGTGTTGCGGAGGATCGGCAGCAGCGCGTAGAGCACGAGCGCCACGACGGTCGGCGGGTAGCCGAGGCCGAGGGGGGCGATGAGCAGGCCGAACAGGGCGAACGAGGGGATCGTGAGGAAGACGCCCGCGGTGGCGATCGCCATGCGCGCCGCCCGGTCGCGCCGGTAGACGAGCACCCCGGTGCCGACGCCGATGATCGTCGCGATCGCGATCGACAGCGCCACGACCAGCGCGTGCTGGAGGGTGAGCTCCACGACGAGCTCCTGGCGGCTGGAGACGTACTCGAACAGGTTCATGCGCCCGGGGTCGGCTCACCACGGCCTGCTCGCCGTCGGCCGGCCTCGGTCGGGACCCGTTGAGGCAGTACCCGGCTCGGGGAGAAGCAACCATGGTTCGGCCCTCACCGCCCGGATCGGGTACCACTTACGTATGACCGGACTCGGGATCGCCCTCTTGCTCGCGGGCGTGATCCTGCTCGTCGCCGAGGCGCAGCTCGGCTCCGCCGGACCGCTTGGGGCGATCGGGACCGCCGCCGCCGTCGGCGGGACCGTGCTGGCGGTCGACGGCGCCGGAGGCGGCCTCGCGCTCGCGCTCGTGCTCGCCGCGGTCGTCGGCCTCGTCGCCGGCGGCTT
>JANJUA010000028.1 GCA_024710825.1 Solirubrobacteraceae bacterium | reverse complement strand
CTGGCGGAAGAGGTCCGCCGCCTGCGCGCAGGTCAGCGTGCTCGGCGTGCCGAGCGTGATCGTGTACGGGCCGGCCGGCAGCGTCAGCGCGCCGATCCGGTCGTCGTGGAGCACGGTGAACGTCGGGCAGGGGGCCGCCGGGGCGGCGGTCTGGGCGGTCGCCGCGGGAGCGAGGGCGAGGCAGGTCAACAGCGTGACCGCGAGGGAGATTCGTGAGCGCACGGCGCCAGCCTAGTCGGCGGAGGCGTTCGCGCGGCTGCGCCGGCGTGCGGCCTTCTGGCGCGACACCGCGTCGAGCGCCGCCTTGCGCAGCCGCACCGCCTGCGGCGTCACCTCGACGCACTCGTCCTCGCGCAGGAACTCGAGCGCCTGGTCGAGCGACAGCCGCCGCTTGGGCACGAGGCGCACCAGCTCGTCGGCCGTCGAAGAGCGCACGTTCGTCAGCTTCTTCTCGCGCACCGCGTTGACGTCGAGGTCGTCCGCGCGCGAGTTCTCGCCGACGATCATGCCCTCGTAGACCTCGTCGCCCGGCTCCACGAACAGCGTGCCGCGCTCCTGCATCTGAAAGCACGAGTACGCGGTGACGACGCCCGTGCGGTCCGCGACGAGCGAGCCGGTCGGGCGCGTGCGCAGCTCGCCGAACCACGGCTCCCAGCGGTCGAAGACGTGGTGCACGATCCCGGTGCCGCGCGTCTCGGTGAGGAACTCGGTGCGGAAGCCGATGAGGCCGCGGGCGGGCACGAGGTAGTCCATCCGGACCCAGCCGGTGCCGTGGTTGATCATCTGCTCGATGCGGCCCTTGCGCAGCGCGAGGAGCTGCGTGACCACGCCGACGTACTCCTCCGGCACGTCGACCGTCATCCGCTCCACCGGCTCGTGGCGCTTGCCGTCGATCTCGCGGACGACGACCTGCGGCTGGCCGACGGTCAGCTCGAAGCCCTCGCGGCGCAGGAGCTCCACGAGGATCGCGAGCTGGAGCTCCCCGCGCCCCTGGACCTCCCAGGCGTCCGGCCTCTCCGTCTCTCGCACGCGCAGGGCGACGTTGCCGATCAGCTCCGCGTCGAGCCGGCTCTTCAGCAGCCGCGCGGTGACCTTGTCGCCGTCGCGGCCGGCCAGCGGCGAGGTGTTGATGCCGATCGTGACCGACAGGCTCGGCTCGTCGACCGAGATGACCGGCAGCGGGCGCGGGTCGGCGGGATCGGCAAGCGTCTCGCCGATCGTGATCTGCTCGAAGCCGGCGACCGCGGCGATCTCGCCCGGCCCGGCCTCCTCGGCGGAGAGGCGCTCGAGCGCCTCGGTCACGTAGAGCTCGGCGACCTTGCCCGACTCGATCGTCCCCTCGGCGCGGCACCAGGCCACGGTCTGCCCGCGGCGCAGCGTGCCCTGGTGGACGCGACAGATCGCCAGGCGGCCGAGATAGGGGGAGGCGTCGAGGTTCGTCACCTGCGCCTGGAGCGGGTGGTCGGGGTCGTAGGAGGGGGCGGGGATCGTGTCGACGAGGAGGTCGAGCAGCGGGCGCAGGTCGGTGCCCGGCGAATCCGGGTCCAGCGAGGCCTGGCCGGCCTTCGCGTTCGCGTAGACGACCGGGAAGTCGATCTGGTCCTCGTCGGCGTCGAGGTCGAGGAACAGCTCCTCCACCTCACTCACCACCTCCGCGATCCGCGCGTCCGGCCGGTCGACCTTGTTGACGACGAGGACGACGGGCAGCCTCGCCTCGAGCGCCTTGCGCAGCACGAAGCGCGTCTGCGGCAGCGGTCCCTCGCTGGCATCCACGAGCAGCAGGACGCCGTCGACCATGAACAGCCCGCGCTCCACCTCGCCGCCGAAGTCCGCGTGGCCGGGGGTGTCGACGATGTTCAGCTTGACGTCGCCGTGACGGACCGCCGTGTTCTTCGCGAGGATCGTGATGCCCTTCTCGCGCTCGAGGTCCATCGAGTCCATGACCCGCTCGTCCACGTCCTGCCCGGCGCGAAAGGCGCCTGACTGCCACAGCATCGCGTCGACGAGGGTGGTCTTGCCGTGGTCGACGTGGGCCACTATCGCCACGTTCCGGAGATCGGTCCGGCTCAGCATCCGAGATTCACCATTGAGTCGGAGCACGCTAGCGGGATAGTGTCGGCCTGAAATGCCGCCCAGTGGTCATCTCCGGGCCGACGCGGAGCGCAACGTCCGCTCGATCATCGAGGCGGCCATCGTGCTCCTCGCGGCCGAGCCGGAGGCGAGCATGGAGCGGGTCGCGCAGGCCGCCGGGGTCGGACGGGCGACGGTCTACCGTCACTTCGCCAGCCGCGAGCACCTCGTCAGGGCCATCCACGACCGCGCGCTGCAGGATGCGCGCGACGCGGTGCTCCGGACGCGGCCGGAGGAGGGGCCGGCGCACGAGGCGCTCGAGCGCGTCGTCACCGCGCTGCTCCGGGTCGGCGATCGCTACCGGCTGCTGCGCCAGGTGCCGCCGGGCGACACCGAGCTCCAGGCGCGCGCCGACGAGGTCGGCGATCCGATGGTCGCGCTCGTCGAGCGGGGCCAGCGGGCCGGCGAGCTCCGCACCGACCTGCCGCCGCGCTGGCTGGCGGCGGCGCTCGGCTCGCTGGCCGTCGCGGCGCTGAGCGCGATGATCCGGGGTGAGCTGAGCGAGGACGAGGCCGCCACCGTCGTCTGCACCACGTTCGTGCGCGGCGCGGTCGTCCGCTGAGCGCGCGCGTCACAATGCGGGCGTGGACCCGTTCGCGCTGCTCGGCGTCTCACCGGACGCGACTCCCGAGGAGCTGACGCGCGCCTACCGCCGGCTGGCCAAGGAATGGCACCCGGACCGTCTCGCGACATCCGAGTCCGCCTGGCGAATGGCGCAGATCAACGCCGCCTACGACGCGGCGCGCGCGCAAACCGAGCGCGGGCCGGGCGCGACCGGCGAGCCCGCGGTCCGACGACGGCGCGCGCGGATGGCCGGGGCCTGGCTGGCGCCCTCTACGCGGCGCGCGATGGGCGCCGAGCTGCTGCGCGCCCTGCAGGAGGGCGAGCCGGTGCGCCTCGTCGCGACGGCGGCGACCTGGGCGAGCCCGCAGGCACGCCTGGTCGTCACGGACCGCCGGCTGCTGTGGCTGCTGGAGGATGCGGTGTCCGACCGGGTTCGCAGCCTGCGCTTGCGGGACGTGGTCGCGCTCGAGTCGCGCCTGACGTGGCCGCGACGGCGCACCGCGACGGTGCGGCTGCGCGACGCGCTCGGCCGCAGGCTGT
>JANJUA010000021.1 GCA_024710825.1 Solirubrobacteraceae bacterium | reverse complement strand
TCGGCGGCCACCACGTGGCGCCGGCCGCGCAGCACGGCGAGCGCGCGCGCGGCGTGCACGAGCCCGATCGGCCCGCGCGGCGACGCCCCGTACTCCACGAACGGCACGAGGTCGTCGAGCCCATGCTCGGCGGGACGCCGGGTCGCGTCGGCGAGCGCCACGGCGTAGCCGACGACGTCGCGGTCGACGAACACCTCGGCGACCGTCTGCCGGTGCGAGTCGAGGCTCTCGAGGGTGAGCCGCCGCTCGATTGCGACCGGCCCGCGCAGCGAGCGCCCCACCACCGACGCCTCCTCGCCCGGCGTCGGGTAGTCGACCATGAGCTTCAGCAGGAAGCGGTCGACCTGCGCCTCGGGCAGCGGGTAGGTGCCCTCGGACTCGATCGGGTTCTGCGTGGCGAGGACGAGGAACGGCCGCGGCACCTCGTAGGTGGTGCCGCCGATCGTGACCTGCTGCTCCTGCATGACCTCGAGCAGCGCGGACTGGACCTTCGCGGGCGCGCGGTTGATCTCGTCGGCGAGGACCAGGTTGCCGAAGACCGGCCCGAGCTCGACGTCGAAGCCCTTGCCGTCCGGCCGCAGCACGCGGGTGCCCACGAGGTCGGCCGGGACGAGGTCCGGCGTGAACTGGACGCGCTTGAACGTGCCGCCGAGCGCGTCGGCGAGCGTCTTGACCGTCAGCGTCTTCGCCAGGCCCGGGACGCCCTCGAGCAGCACGTGGCCGCCGGCCAGCAGCGCGACGAGCAGCCGCTCGAGCATCGCGTCCTGCCCCACGATCACGCGCTTGACCTCGAAGAGGACCTCCTCGAGCGCGTCGCGGGGCGACGGCTCGAGCCGCACGTCGCGGATGGGTTCGTCGATGCTCATGGCGCAGAAGGTGGCAGATCCGGTGTCAGGGCGGCGTAAGACCTGCCGCGGTTTTACCCCGTCCTTACGGCGGACGAGCACCATCCTGTCGCAGATGCGCGTACTGGTGGCAGAGGACGAGCGCCGCGTCGCCGACGCGGTCGCCCGGGGTCTGCGCCGCGAGGGCCTCGCGGTCGACGTCGCCCCGGACGGCGCTCAGGCGCTGTTCAAGGCGCGCGTCGTCGACTACGACGTGATCGTGCTCGATCGCGACCTCCCCGAGCTGCACGGCGACGACGTCTGCCGCGCGCTGGCCGCCGAGCAGCCCACCACGAAGGTGCTCATGCTCACCGCGTCCGGCGCGCTCGACGACCTCGTCGACGGCCTGGCCCTCGGCGCGGACGACTACCTGGCGAAGCCGTTCGCGTTCGCCGAGCTCGTCGCGCGCGTCCACGCGCTCGCCCGTCGCAACGGCGCGGCGCGCCCGCCAGTCCTGGTCGCGGGCGACGTGGAGCTGGATCCGGCGCGGCGCGAGGTGCGCCGCGCGGGCATCGAGGTGGAGCTGAGCCCGAAGGAGTTCGGCGTGCTCGAGGCGTTGCTCGCCGCGGGCGGCGCGACCGTCTCGACCGAGGACCTCCTGCACCGGGTCTGGGACGAGCACGCCGACCCGTTCACGAACACCGTGCGGATGACCGTGATGACGCTGCGCCGCAAGCTCGGCCAGCCGGCGGTCGTTCACACGGTCGTGGGCGCCGGCTACCGGGTGTGACGCCGTGAGCGTGCGGGCCCGCCTCACGGCGCTATACGCCACGCTGTTCCTGGCCGCCGGCGGGGTGCTGCTCGGCGTCTCCTACTGGCTCGTCGCCCGGCACTTCGAGCGCACGCTGCGCGAAGAGGTCGCCTCCGGCGTGCTCGCCGACCTCCGCGGGCAATACCTGCTGGCGCTGGTGGGCACGACGATCGTCGCGGTCGCGCTCGGCTGGATCGTGGCGGGGCGCGTGCTGCGCCCGCTGGCGGAGATCACTCAGACGGCGCGCCGCGTCTCGACCGATCGTCTCGACGAGCGGATCGCCCTCGGCGGCCCGCAGGACGAGCTGCGCGAGCTGGCCGACACCTTCGACTCGATGCTCGACAGCCTCGGCGGCGCCTTCGCGTCGCAGCGGCGGTTCGTCGCCAACGCCTCTCACGAGCTGCGCACGCCGCTAACGGTGCTGCGCGCCGAGGTCGACGTGACGCTCGCCGACCCGGACGCCTCGGTCGCCGAGCTGCGGGCCATGGGGGAGACGGTGCGCGAGGCGACGGCCGAGGCCGAGCAGCTGCTGGACTCGCTGCTGGTGCTGGCGCGCAGCGAGGCCGGGATCGAGCGGCGGGCGGCCGTGGACCTGGAGGCGGCGGCCGGCCGCGCGGTCGAGGCGACGGCGACGGAGGCCAGGGTGCGGGGCGTGGCGGTCCGCGTCGAGGGCGAGCCGGTCGTCGTCGACGGCGACCCGCGGCTGCTGGAGCGGCTCGTCGGCAACCTCGTCGAGAACGCCGTCCGCCACAACGAGGAGGGCGGCTGGGCGCTCGTGCGCGTGGGTCTCGCCCCGAGCGGCGAGGCGGAGGTGGCTGTCGAGAACACGGGGGCGCCGGTGCCCGAGGTGGCCGCGCAGCGGCTGCTCGAGCCGTTCCAGCGGTTGGCGCGGCGCGGCGACGGGCCGCCCGGGGCGGGCCTCGGCCTGTCGATCGTGCGCTCGGTCGCGGAGGCGCACGGCGGGTCGGTGGAGCTCGCGCCGCGGGCGGGCGGGGGCCTGCGCGTGGCGGTGCGCTGGCCTATCAGTAGGTCACGCGCGGCGTCCGCCGCTCCTCGGGCAGCGGACAGTCCGATCCCCGCGGCGGCGCGTACGTGACGAGCACCCGCGGCGTCGCGGCGCGCTCGGCCTCCGCGGCGAGCGTCCCGTCGAGCCGGGCGATTCCCGAGACCGACCCCGCGACGAGCGCCACGCCGCCCGTGACGGCCACGACCGCGCCGGCGCGGCGCAGGACGGCGAGCATGCGCGAAGACATCGACGCACAGCGAACCGCGCGCCCCTGAAGCTGCCGTAAATCCTCGCGCCCCCTACGCTTTCGCGCCGTGCCCCTCGGCGTCCAGCTCGGCATCCTGCTCGCGTTCTGCACGGCGCTCATGTCGATCCTCGGCTTCCTGCTCAAGCACCGGGGCGCCGTCGCCGCGCCCGACGTCGAGTGGCGCCACCCGCTGCGCTCGACGATCGACCTCTTCCGGTCGCCGGTCTACGTCATCGGCTGCGTGGTCGCCACGACGTCCTGGGGCTTCCATGTCGGGGCGCTCGCGCTCGCGCCGATCTCGATCGTCCAGGCGGTCATCGCCGGCGGCCTCGTGCTGCTCACGGTGCTCGCCGACCGGCTGTTCGGGCATCGCGTCACGCGGCGCGAGTGGATCGGCGTGGCGCTCGTCGCCGCGGGCCTCGCGTTCCTGGCGCTGACGCTGGAGGGGACCGCGGACGAGGCGCACGCCGACTACGAGACCGCCACGCTGGCGATCTACGTCGGCTTGGCGGCGCTCGCCGGCCTGGCGCTGATCCCGCTGGCGGCGCTCCGGCCGCGCGACGGCATCCTGCTGGCGGTCTCCGCGGGGCTGCTCTGGGGCGGATCGGACGTTGCGATCAAGGCGCTGAGCGATCACACGGACGACGGCCTCGCAGTCCTCGTCCACCCGCTGGCGGCGGTCATCCTCGTGCTGTCGGCGATCGGCCTGCTCGTCTCGGCCCGGTCGCTCCAGCTCGGCCCGGTCGTCGGGGTCATCACCGTGACGAGCGCGGCGGCCAACGTCTTCACCATCGCGTCCGGGCTGATCGTCTTCGGTGAGCCGCTGCCCGAGGATCCGCTGGCCGTCGCGGTGCGGATGCTCGCGTTCGTCCTCGTGATCGCAGCCGCGGCGCTCACCCCGCCGCCGTTGCCCGCGCCGAGGACGGCGGTGCCATGAGCGGCGCCCTGTACGAGGACATCGGCGGCGGCCGCGTCCGCGCCACGGAGATCACGCGCGGCCCCTGGGACCCGGGCGCCCAGCACGGCGGCGCTCCCTCCGCGCTGCTCGGTCACGCGGTCGAGGCCGTCGAGCCGGGCGCCGACATGCGGACCGTCCGGGTGACGCTCGAGCTGCTGCGCCCGGTTCCGATCGGAGAGCTGCGGGTGGACACGGAGATCGTCCGGCCGGGCCGCCGGGTGCAGCTCGTCGCGGCGTGCCTGCGCGATGTCGCAGGCGACGCGCCCGTCATGCGGGCGCTGGCGCTGCGCATCCGGCGCGCGGAGGGCGTCGCGCCGGAGGTCGCCGCGACCGACGCGCTGCCCGCGGTCCCCGGGCCGGAGGCGACGCGGACGCTGCCCTACGGCGAGGGCCCGACGTTCGCCAACGAGGGCGTCGAGCTGCGGCCCGCCGACGGTGCGGTGTGGATCCGGCTCCGCGTCCCCATCCTCGCCGGCGCTCCGCCGAGCCCCCTGGAGCGCGCGCTCGCCGCCGCCGACTTCGGCAACGGCGTCTCGTCGGTGCTCGACTGGAACGCCCACGTGTTCATCAACCCGGACCTCAGCGTGCACCTGGAGCGCGACGCCGAGGGCGACTGGATCGCGCTGGTCGCCGAGACGACGATCGGCGCCGACGGCACCGGCCAGTCGTTCTCGACGCTCTACGACGAGCGCGGACGCATCGGCCGCGCCGTCCAGAGCCTCTTCGTAGACCGCCGTTAGTTCCGTCCGCCGCGCGTGGTCCGATGCCGGGCAGCGACCGAGGGGAGGCACGCAATGCCCGGCAGCAGCACGCAGTCGACCGTCGAGCAGGAGCGCGCTATGGCGCTGCTGGCCCTCGGGTTCGACGCGACGCAGGCCTGCCTCCTCGCCGCCACCCGCGACGGAGGCCGCCATGTCGAGACCGACGAGGTCCAGCGCATGCTCGCCGCCGGCTGCACCCACGAGACCGCGCTGCGGATCCTGCTGTGAGCCTGGCTAGAGAGTCCTCATCGCGAGTCGCTGTCCGGCGATCGTCAGCACCCACAGCACCTGCGCGGCGGTGATGCTGACGAACACGATCGGGATCGACACGAGGAAGCCGACCGGGATCGACAACCGGACCAGGAGCTCCCGGCGCCGCTGGTCGTCGGTCAGCTCCTCGCCGAGCATGTCGCGGCAGGCGCAATGCCACCAGAGCCAGGTGAACGCGAGGCCCGCGGCGGAGAGGTTCGCCGCGTAGACCACGACGCCGGAGGCCAGCTCGCCGTAGCGACCGATCATCTCGGTCGAGAACGGCATGAGGGCGATCGTCGACAGCAGGAGGATGTTCAGCCACAGCGCCGTCCCGTCGAGCCGCCTGATGCGCGAGAAAAGCCGGTGGTGGCGCAGCCAGAACAGACCCACGATGAGGAACGACAGGAAGTAGCTCAGCACGAACGGACGCAGGTCCGTGACGTGCTCCCACAGCCGGGCGCTGCTGACCGGGCCGTCGAGGTCCGGCACGTCGATCGTCGTGACGAGCAGCGTGATCGCGAACGCGAACACCCCGTCGCTGAACGCGAGCGTCCGCGAGAACTCGATCTCGCCCTCGTCGCGGTCGAAGTGGTCGGGGCCGGAGGCCATCGCGGCCTAGGATCCTGCCATGAACTTCCGCGTCGTCGGGCCGACCCTCGAGCTGCGGCTGCCCATCGACGCCGACGCGCCCGCGCTGTTGCGGCTCGCGTCGGACCCCGAGGTGACCCGCTGGTTCTCCTGGGGTCCGTACGAGACGGAGGACGACGCCCGCGAGTACCTCGACCGCCTGCCCGCCCAGCGGGCGGCCGGTGAGCAGCTCGACCTGCTCGTCGCGCACCACGAGCACGGGCCGATCGGGATCACCGGCCTGTCGGAGATCTCGCGTCGCGACCGCCGCGCGATCGTGGGTAGCTGGTTCGGCCGCCGCTGGTGGGGGACGGGCGCCAACGGCGAGGCGAAGGCGCTCGTGGCGCACCTCGCCTTCGGCCCGATGGGGCTCGAGCGCCTGGGCGCCTACACGAACGTCGAGCACACCCGCTCGCAGTCCGCGCTGCGGGGGCTCGGGTTCCGCCGCGAGGGCGTCCTGCGCCGGTGGCACCGCCATGGCGACCAGGTCCACGACGTCGCGATGTGGTCGATCCTGCGCGGCGAGTGGGAGCGCTCGCGGCTCGCCGAGGTGCCGGTGGAGATCGGAGGCTCGCTACCCGAGGCCTTCGCCTGAGGGTCAGGCGCGCCTGGCCTCCCACGAGAAGCCGCGGACCGCGAAGACGACGCCGAACGCGGTCCACACGGCGAGGACCGCGAGCGAGCCGGCCTCGTCGGCGACGCCGGCGCCCGTCACCATCGCGCCGCGCAACCCCTCGACGAGATGCACGAGCGGCAGGATCTCCGCGATGTCGACGAGGAAGCCCGGCGCCTTGGCGGGGTCGTAGAAGACGCCGGAGACGAAGATCAGCGGCAGGAAGACCGCGTTGACGTAGGCGGGGGCGGCGTCCGAGCTGGGGATGAGGTGGGAGAACGCGACGCCGAGGGAGGCGAAGCAGACGACGCCGACCACGACGAAGACGACGAGCGCGGTCGGGTCGCGCAGGCCGTCGACGTCGAACACCAGCCGGCCGATCACCAGCACGATGGCGATCTGGACCACGGTGTTCGTGATCGCGTGCAGCGCCAGACCGGCGAGGTAGGTGCCGCCCGGAAGCGGGGTGCCGCGTATGCGCTTCAGCACTCCCTGCTCGCGCAGGGCGACCATGTTGTGCGCCAGCGCGGTGAACGTCGTCGAGACGATCGACATGCCCGCGATCCCGGGGACGAGGATGTTCAGCGCGTCCTGGTCGCCGGCGAAGATCGCGCCGAACAGGGCGAAGAACAGCAGCGGCACGCCGAGGTTGAAGAACGCCGCGCTCGGGTTGCGCCAGAACAGGCGGCGCTCCAGCCGGTACTGGCGCCAGGCGAGGGCCACCTGGCTCGTCGCGCTCGTGTCCTCAGGCATCGGCCGTGAGCTCCAGGTAGACCTCTTCGAGCGTCGGGCGGTTGACCGCCAGGTCGTCGAGCGCCTCGCCGCGCTCTATCGCCTCGGCCGTCAGCTCGTGCAGCAGCCGGGTCGGGTCGTCGGTGATGTGCTCGACCTGCTCGCCGAGCGCGTTGCGGTAGGTGACCCGCACGCGCGTGCTCGCTCCGACGCCGAGGTCGCGCGGCGCGCCCTCGACGACGATGCGCCCGCCCTTGACGATCGCGACGCGGTCGGCGAGAGCCTGGGCCTCCTCGAGGTAGTGGGTCGTCAGCAGGACGGTCTTGCCGAGCGCGCGCAGAGAGCGCACGGTCTCCCAGGCGGTCCGTCGGGCGGCCGGGTCGAAGCCGGTGGTCGGCTCGTCGAGAAAGACCAGCTCGGGGTCGCCGACCAGCGCGAGCGCCAGGTCCAGCCGTCGTAGCTGGCCTCCGGACAGGGTCTTCGCGCGCGCGTCCTCCTTGCCCTCCAGGCCGACGAGCGCGATGAGCTCGTCCGGATCGCGCGGGCGCGGATACATCGCCGCGAAGTGCACGAGCGCCTCGCGCACGGCGATGTGGCGGTAGATCCCCGTCTGCTGAAGCACGATCCCCACGCGCTCTCGCAGCGCCCGCGGTCGCTCCTCGGGGTCGAAGCCGAGGACGCTGACCGTGCCGCCGGTGCGCTCGCGGTAGCCCTCGAGGATCTCCACGGTCGTGGTCTTGCCGGCGCCGTTGGGCCCCAGCAGCCCGTAGACCTCGCCGCGGTCGACGCCGAACGAGATGCCGCGTACGGCCTCCACCGGCCCGTAGGCCTTGTGCAGGTCGCGTACCTCGATGGCACGGTCGCGCGTCACCCGCCGATCATGACAACATCGCACGCGCAGCCCATGGTCTGCGCGTGCATCGACATCGGCACGAACACCACGCGGCTGCTCGTCGCCGAGCCCGGTCGGGACGGCCTGCGCGAGGTGCTGGCGCAGCGGGTCTTCACGCGCGTCCGCGACGCGCAGGGCGCCGACGGCACGATCGCGGCCGAGAAGCTCGCGGAGGTCGTCGGCGTCGTGGCCGCCCAGGCGCGGGCGGCGCGCGGCCTGGGCTGCGCCGTCGTCCACGCGGTGGCGACCGCCGCGATCCGCGATGCGCCCAACCGAGGCGACCTCGTGGCCGCGGTGCGTCGGGTCGCCCACCTGGAGCTCGAGGTGCTCACGCCGGAGGAGGAGGCGCGGCTGGCGTTCTGCGGCGCCACGCGGACGCTGCGCGACGGAGGCGCCGTAGACCGGGCGATCGGCGTCGTGGACCTGGGCGGCGGCTCCACCGAGCTGGTCGTCGGCACGGCTCGCGACGGCGTCTCCTGGTGGGCCTCGGTGCCGGTCGGCTCCGGGACGCTCGTCGACGCGCACCTGCGCGCGGATCCTCTGACGCTCGCGGAGCTCGACGCGATGCGCGCGCAGGCCGCGGGCGCGTTCGCCCGCGTCGACGCACCGTCACCCGCCCTCGCCCTGGCGGTGGGCGGGAGCGCCACGTCGCTGCGGCGCCTGTGCGGCGCCCGCCTGGACCCGGCTTCGCTCCGGGCGGCGCTCGACCTGCTGACCCGAGCGCCCGCGGCGGAGGTCGCCCGCACCCACGACCTCGACGTCGAGCGGGTGCGCCTGCTGCCGGGCGCCCTCGCGGTGCTCGAGCGGGCCTCGGCGGCCTTCGCCGCCCCGCTGACCGTGGCGCGCGGGGGCCTGCGCGAGGGCATCCTGCTCGAGGCCATCGACGAGGCGCGCGGCGGTCGAGGCGCGTGACGCACGCGAGCGGCCGGTGATCTTCACCATGCGCCCGCCGTCAGCGGGGTAGCCTTGCCGCGAGAGGGATGACCGCCCCCGACCCCACGACGGAGCAGCACCCGATCTCGGCGGTCGCCACCGCGGAGCTCGACGTCGAATCGCTCACGCCCGACCACGTCGAGCGCCAGCTCGCCGACCCGGAGCTGTTCTTCAACCGCGAGCTGTCGTGGATCGAGTTCGACGAGCGCGTCCTGACGCTCGCCGAGGACCGCGACGTGCCGCTCATGGAGCGCCTGAAGTTCGCGGCGATCTACGCGTCGAACCTCGACGAGTTCTTCATGATCCGCGTCGCCGGGCTCCACGACCAGGTCGACGCGGGCGTCTCCAAGCCGCTGTACGACGGGCGCACGCCGGGGGAGACGATCGACGCCATCCGGGCACGGGTCGGCGACCTCGGCGACCGCCACTCGCGCTGCGTCACCCGGGAGCTGCTGCCCGGGCTGGCCCGGCACGGCATCTGCGTCGTCGACTGGGACGACGTCACCGACGCCGACCGCGCGGCGCTCCAGGAGCGCTACCGGCGCCAGATCTTCCCGGTCCTCACGCCGCTTGCCGTGGGGCTCGGCCGGCCGTTCCCGTACATCTCGAACCTGTCGCTGAGCCTCGCGGTGCTCGTGCGCGACCCCCTCTCCGGGCACCGGACGTTCGCGCGCGTGAAGGTGCCCAAGGAGATGCTGCCGCGCTTCGTGGAGGTCGAGGGGCGCCCGCTGACGTTCGTCCCGCTCGAGCAGGTCATCGCCGCGAACCTCGGGACGCTGTTCCCGGGGATGGAGATCGTCGGCCACGGCATCTTCCGGGTCACGCGCGACGCGGACTTCGACGTCTCCGACGAGGCCGACGACCTGCTGCGCGCCGTGGAGGCCGAGCTGCGCCGTCGCCGCTTCGGCGAGGTGGTCCGCGTCGAGGTCGACGCGGGGATGGACCCGAGCCTGCGCACGTATCTCACCGACGCGCTGGAGGCGGAGGCGCGCCAGCTCTACGAGGTCGAGGGGCTCCTCGACTGCGAGGACCTGTGGCAGATCGTCGGGATCGACGGCTTCGACGAGCTGCGCGACCCGCCGTGGTCGCCGGTCACCCAGCCCCGGCTGCAGGGCGACGACGGCGAGCCCGCGGACGTCCTGGCGGCGATCCGCGCCCGCGACGTGCTCGTCCACCACCCATACGACTCGTTCGTCACGTCGGTCGAGCGGTTCGTCGAGCAGGCGGTCGCGGACCCGGACGTGCTGGCGATCAAGATGACCGTGTACCGCACGAGCAACGACACGCCGCTCGTGCCGGCGCTCATCCGTGCGACCGAGCGGGGCAAGCAGGCCGTGTGCCTGGTGGAGCTGAAGGCGCGCTTCGACGAGCGCGCGAACATCGGCTGGGCGCGCGCGCTGGAGCAGGCGGGCGTGCACGTCGTCTACGGCCATCCGGCGTTGAAGACGCACGCGAAGGCGATCCTCGTCGTGCGGCGAGAGGGCGACGGGGTGCGCAACTACGTGCACGTCGGCACCGGCAACTACCACCCGAAGACCGCGCGGCTCTACACCGACTTCGGCCTGTTCACCTGCGACGAGGACATCGGGGCCGACGTCGCGGACATGTTCAACTTCCTCACCGGCTACGCCCGCCCGCGGCGCTACCGCAAGGAGCTGCTCGCGCCGGCGCACCTGCGCGACGCGATCCTCGAGGAGATCGACAAGACGATCGCCGCTCACGAGGCGGGCCTGCACGCGCGCATCCGCCTGAAGATGAACTCGCTGGTGGACCGGCGCTGCATCCGGGCGCTCTACCGCGCCTCTACGGCGGGCGTCCCGGTCGAGCTGAACATCCGTGGTATCTGCTGCCTGCGCCCGGGGCTGCCGGGGGTCTCGGAGAACATCCGCGTCGTGTCGATCGTCGGGCGCTTCCTCGAGCACTCGCGGGTCTTCGCCTTCGAGCGCGGTGACGAGCAGCGGGTGCTGATCGGCTCGGCGGACCTGATGCCGCGCAACCTCGACACCCGCGTCGAGCTGGTCACCCCGGTGGAGGATCCGCGCGTGCGCGACGACATCCTCGACACGCTCGAGCGCTCGCTGTGCGACGACACGAACGCCTGGGAGCTGCATCCGGACGGAACCTGGGAGCGGCGCACGCCGCAGGGCCCGGAGCCCCGCAGCGTGCAGCGCGAGCTGATGCTCGGCCACGCTGCCCGCGCCTCGGAGGAGCGTTAGTGGCAGAGTTGGCGATATGTCCGCGAACCTCGCCTCCATCCTGACGGCCAGCGCAGCTCGCGACGGCGATCGCGTCGCCGTGAAGCTCGACGACGTGGAGGTGAGCTACGCGGTCCTCGACGAGGGCAGCGCGCGGGTCGCGGGGCTGCTGCGCGCCAAGGGCGTCGGTCCCGGCGACCGCGTCGCCGTGATGCTCCCGAACGTCCCCTACTTCCCGGTCGTCTACTACGGCGCGCTGCGCCTCGGCGCCATCGTCGTGCCGATGAACGTGCTGCTCCGGGGGCGCGAGGTCGCCTTCTACTGCCGGGACTCGGGCGCCAAGGTGCTGTTCGCCTGGGAGGGCTTCGCGGAGGCCGCCGAGCAGGGCGCGACCGAGGCGGGCACCGAGCTGGTCACCGTCCGGCCGGGGGACTTCGAGCAGCTCCTCGGCGCCGTCGAGGAGCCCGTGCGGGAGGTCGTCGACCGCGACGCCTCGGACACCGCGGTGATCCTCTACACGTCCGGGACGACCGGGACCCCCAAGGGCGCGGAGCTCACGCACGACAACCTGCGTCGCAACTGCGCGGTGTCCGGGGGGCTGCACGAGATCGGCCCCGGCGACGTGATCCTCGGCGCGCTCCCGCTCTTCCACAGCTTCGGACAGACGTGCACGCTCAACGCCGCCGTCGCCGCGGGGGCGACGATCACGCTGCTGCCGCGCTTCGACCCCGTCAAGGCGCTGGAGATCGTCGCGCGCGACGACGTGACGATCTTCATGGGGGTGCCGACGATGTACGGGGCGCTGCTGCACGCCCCCGGGCGCGAGGCCGCCGACCTGTCGCGGCTGCGGCTCTGCGTCTCGGGCGGAGCGTCGCTGCCCGTCGAGGTCATGCGCGCCTTCGAGGAGGCGTTCGACTGCGTGATCCTCGAGGGCTACGGGTTGAGCGAGACGTCGCCCGTGGCGTCGTTCAACCACGGCGAGCGCGAGCGCAAGCCCGGCTCCATCGGGACGCCGATCGAGGGGGTGCAGATGCGGGTGGTCGACGCCGACGGCAGGCCGCTGCCCGCCGGCGAGGTGGGGGAGATCGTGATCCGCGGCCACAACGTGACGAAGGGCTACTGGCAGCGGCCGGACGCCACCGCGGAGGCGATGCGCGACGGCTGGTTCCACACCGGCGACATGGCGCGGGTCGACGAGGACGGCTACTTCTTCGTCGTCGACCGCAAGAAGGACATGATCATCCGCGGCGGCTACAACGTCTACCCGCGCGAAGTCGAGGAGGTGCTCTACGAGCACCCGGCGGTCCGCGAGGCGGCGGTCGTGGGCGTTCCGCACGAGCGGTGGGGCGAGGAGGTCGGCGCGGCCGTGGTGCTTGAGGAGGGCGCCGCGATCGGCGCGGACGAGCTGCGGGAGTTCGTCAAGGAGCGCGTGGCCAGCTACAAGTACCCGCGGGAGATCTGGTTCGTGGACGAGTTGCCGAAGGGTCCGACGGGCAAGATCCTCAAGCGGGAGATCGCGGCGCCGGCGTAGGCTTATCCGGATCTGACGACGCCCTCCCTAACTTCGAGGGAGACATGTCCGACTCGCACCTCTGGTCCACGCCCAAGCGCACCGACGACACGTCCGTCGAGGGCTGGCGGCCCGAGCGGCCCGACGGCGCCGGGGCAGGCCCCCAGCCGCCGACGCGACCGCTGCGCCACAGCGCGGCGGAGCAGGTCGCGCCGGCCGAGCCGGTGGACGTCGCCGACGCGGCCGAGCGGGTCCGGGCCGCACGCGCGGCGGAGGCCCCCGCGGTCGACGTCGCCGACGCCGCGCGCCGGGTGCGCGGCTCCCGCGCCCGCGCCGCCGATCCCTCGGAGGC
>JANJUA010000001.1 GCA_024710825.1 Solirubrobacteraceae bacterium | reverse complement strand
GCGCACCCTCCAGGTGTGCTCCCCCGAAGGGCAGGTCGAGGATCTGCGCTACGACCGCCTGATCGTGGCGCTCGGCTCGATCTCGCGCACGTTCCCGGTGCCGGGGCTGGCCGAGCACGCCATCGGCTTCAAGACGCTGTCGGAGGCGATCGCGCTGCGCAACCGCATGCTGCGCTCCTTCGAGGTGGCCGAGACGCTCGAGGACGGCCGCGAGCGGGCCGCCTACCTGACGTTCGTCTTCGTCGGCGCCGGCTACGCGGGCGTCGAGGGGCTGGCGGAGCTCCAGGACTTCGCCTCCGACGTCATCGAGCTGTACCCCCGCTGCCGGACCACGGGCACGCGCTTCGTGCTCGTCGAGGCGAAGGACCGGATCATGCAGGAGATCCCGTCGTCGCTGGCGGACTTCGCGACGCGCGAGCTGGCGGGGCGCGGCATCGAGATCCGCACCGGCACCCAGCTCGCCGAGGTCCACGCCGACCGCGTCGTCCTCTCGACCGGCGAGGTCGTGCCGACCCGGACGGTCGCGTGGACGGCGGGCGTCAAGCCGCATCCGGTGGTCGCCGAGCTGGGGCTCCCGCTGAGCGACAGCGGGCGCATCCGGGTCGACTCCTACCTCCAGGTGGCCGGGCGCGACGACGTCTGGGCGATCGGCGACGCGGCGGCCGTGCCGGACGCGGCGAAGCGCTTTCAGGCCCCGGCCCCGCCGACCGCGCAGCACGCGATGCGCCAGGGCCGCACGGCCGCTCGCAACGTCGCCGTCGCCGTGGGCGCCGCCGGACGGCGCCGCAGGTTCACCTACAAGACGCTCGGCGTGTTCGTCGACATGGGCCGCAACCAGGCGGTCGCCCAGACGCTCTTCATCCGCTGGCGCGGTCCGGTCGCCTGGTTTCTGGCCCGGACATACCATCTGCTGCTGATGCCCGGCAACAAGCGCCGAGCCCGGCTGGTCGTCGACTGGACGATCGGCCTGTTCTTCGGCCGCGACGCCTCCGAGCTCGGCATCCTCGGGCACCCGCCGCGCCTGGAGGGCCAGAGCGCGGGAGGGACCTCCGAGCCGACCTGAGCCCGCCCTACCATGGGTGGGTAGATGACGACGACCGAACGCGTCAAGAGCGATCTCACCACGGCGATGAAGGCCGGTGAGCGCGACCGCGTCGGCACGTTGCGCCTCGTGCTCTCCGAGCTGCAGAAGGCCGCCAAGGACGGCAATGCCGACGAGGTCGCCGTGCTGCGCCGCGAGCGCAAGCGCCGGCTGGAGGCCGCGCGCGCCTTCCGCGAGGGCGGGCGCCCGGAGCTCGCCGAGGCCGAGGAGGCCGAGGCGGTCCTGATCGAGGCCTACCTGCCCGCCGAGCTCGACGACGCCGAGCTGCAGGCGATGGTGGCCGCCGCCGTGGCCTCGAGCGGCGCGTCGAGCCCGCGCGACATGGGCAAGGTCATGCCGCTCGTCATGCAGCAGGCCGCGGGCCGTGCCGACGGGCGCCGCGTCTCGGAGGCCGTGAAGGCGGCGCTCCAGGGAGCCGCCGCGTGAGGCAGCAGCTCGAGCTGTCCAACGCCGTGGCGGCCGCGCTCGCCGGCAGCGAGGACAGCGTCCTGAAGGCCCTCGAGGGCCACCTCGACTGCGAGCTGTTCCTGCGCGGCAACGTCGTCACGCTCGACGGCGAGCCCGAGGCGGTCCGGGCCGGCGTGCAGGTCGTGCGCGAGATGGCCGAGCTGGTCGAGCAGGGCCACGAGATCAACCAGGGCACGATCGCGGCGGTGACGGGCGCGCTCGACGCGCACGAGTCGCCGGCGACGATCCTGGAGGACGTCGTCTGGCGCCACCGCTCCACGAAGGTCGCGCCCAAGAGCGTCAACCAGAAGCGCTACGTCGACTCGATCCGCCGCAACACGATCACCTTCGGCATCGGCCCGGCGGGCACCGGCAAGACGTGGCTGGCGGTCGCGATGGCCGCCGCCGCGCTCCAGCGGCGCGAGGTCAACCGCGTGATCCTGACCCGCCCGGCGGTCGAGGCGGGCGAGCGGCTCGGCTTCCTGCCCGGCGACCTGATGGCGAAGATCGACCCGTACCTGCGTCCGCTGTTCGACGCCCTCCAGGACATGCTCGACGCGGAGAAGGTCACGCAGGCGCTCGAGCGCGGGCAGATCGAGGTCGCGCCGCTGGCCTTCATGCGCGGCCGGACTCTCAACGACTCTTTCATCATCCTCGACGAGGCGCAGAACACGACGCCCGAGCAGATGAAGATGTTCCTCACGCGGCTCGGCTTCGGCTCGAAGATGATCGTGACGGGCGACGTGACGCAGGTCGACCTGCCGCGCGATCAGCAGTCGGGCCTGCTCGTGGTCGCGGAGATCCTCGAGGGGATCGAGGGCGTCGACTTCGTCCGCTTCGGCGGCGAGGACGTCGTGCGCCACAAGCTGGTGCAGCGGATCGTCGAGGCCTACGACAGCCACACCGCAGGGCAGACCGGGCAGCTCCGTCGTGCTCGAGGTTGAGGTCCTCGGCACCGCGGCGATCGCCGCCGCCGAGGTCGAGCGGCTGGTGGCGATCTCGCTGGCCTCGGCGGACGTGGAGGACGGCCACGTCGCCGTCGCGTTCGTCGACGGCGACCGCATCCGCGACCTCAACCGCGAGCACCGCGGCAAGGACGCGCCGACCGACGTCCTGTCGTTCCCGATCGACGGCGACGACGAGCCGCGGGGGCCGCGCGAGCTGGGCGACGTCGTGATCTGCCCCGCGCACACGGAGGACCTGCGCGAGGCGGTCATCCACGGCACGCTGCACCTCGTCGGGATGGACCACGAGACGGACGACGGCGAGATGCTCGCGCTCCAGCGCGAGCTGCTGTCGTGGTGACGCGCGCCGGCTTCGTCGCGCTCGCCGGCCGGCCGAACGTCGGCAAGTCGACGCTCGTCAACGCGCTGGTCGGACGCAAGATCGCGATCGTCTCCGACAAGCCGCAGACGACGCGGCGAGCGATCCGCGGCGTCTTCACGACGGAGGACGCCCAGCTCGTGCTCGTGGATCTGCCGGGCGTGCAGCGCCCGCGCGACGCGCTCACCGAGCGCATGCAGCACCGCGTCGAGCGCGAGCTGGCGGACTCCGACGCGGCGCTGATGGTGCTCAACGCCGAGGAGGGCGTCGGCCCGGGCGACCTCTGGATCGCCGCCGCGCTGCGCCGCTCGCTGGTGCCGGTGGTTATCGCCGTCAACAAGGTCGACCGGCTGGACTCCGCGCGCCTGGTGCCGGTGCTCCAGGCGGCGGCGAACCTGAACGTGGCCGACGAGATCTTCCCCGTCTCGGCGCGCAGGGGCACCGGGATGGCGCCGCTCTCCGAGCACCTGCGCTCGCTGCTGCCCGAGTCGCCGTTCCTCTATCCGCCCGAGGAGGGCTCCGACCAGCCGCGCGAGGTGCTGCTGGCCGAGCTGATCCGCGAGCAGGTGCTGCGCCGGACGTTCCAGGAGGTGCCGCATGCCGTCGAGGTGGTGATCGAGGAGATCGAGTGGCCCAAGGACGACCTGGCGCTGGTCCGGGCGCTCGCCTGGGTGGAGACCGACTCCCAGAAGGGCATCCTCATCGGCTCCGGCGGCCGGATGATCAAGGCGATCGGCTCCGCCGCGCGCAAGGAGCTCGAGCGCGAGCTCGGCGCGCGCGTGCACCTGGACCTCTCGGTCCGCGTCCGCCGCTCCTGGCGCGCCGACGAGGGCCTGCTGGACCGCCTCGGCATCGAGTGATCGTCGATTCGCCGAGTACCGGCGACATGCGCCCGAGCGAGCGGTACCGTGCCGCCGGTGGCGCCGCGCAACGACGACGAGCTTGCCCTCCGGGCGATCGACGCCGCCGCCAACGGCATCGCGATCGCCGACGCCGCGCAGCCGGGCTTCCCGCTCGTGCACTGCAACGCCGCGTTCGCGCGGCTCACCGGCTACGAGCCGCATGAGCTGCTCGGCCGCTCCGCGCGGATCCTGCGAGCCCCGGGTACCGACCGCCGCGCGCTCGACGACCTCGCCGAGGCGCTGCGCATCGGCGCCCCCTGGCGCGGCACGCTGCTCAACGCCCGCCGCGACGGCAGCACGTTCTACAACGAGCTGAGCCTGGCGCCCATCCACGGCGCCGACGGCGTGCGCACCCACGTCGTGGCCGTCGCCCGCGACGTCACCGAGCACATCGACGCGGTCGACCGCCTGGCCGCCGCGGAGACGCGCTATGGCCGGGTGATCGACGACCTGGCCGCAGCCGAGCTGCGCTACCGCGAGCTGGTCGAGCGGATCCCCGCCGTCGTCTACGTCGCCGACCTCGACTCCGACTACGCGCTGCGCTACGTCAGCCCGCGGATCGTGGAGCTGGTCGGCCACCCGCCGGACGCGCTGCTCGCCGATCGCGATCTGTGGCACGGGCTGGTGCACCCCGACGACCGCGCGCGCGTGCTCGCCGCCCGGCGCCGCTGCTTCGAGGAGGGGGCGACGCTCGACGTCGAGTACCGGATGCTCGCGGCGGACGGGCGCGAGCGCTGGGTGTCCGACCGCGACGAGATCGTCCGCGACGATGCCGGCCGGGCGCTGTTCACCCAGGGCGTGCTCGTCGACATCACGGCCCAGCGCCACGCGGAGGAGAGCGTGCGCGAGGAGCGCGACCGCGCCCAGCGCTACCTCGACCTCGCGGGCATGGTGGTCCTGGTCCTCGACGCC
>JANJUA010000375.1 GCA_024710825.1 Solirubrobacteraceae bacterium | reverse complement strand
TCGGCGTCGGCCCCGATCGCCGCGGCGCGCGCCGCCGCGCGCGCCGCCGAGCCGGACATCCAGACGGTGTGACCGGCGACGACCGCCTGCCAGCACAGCAGCGCGAGCAGGGCCACCACCGGCAGGAGCGCCGCGAGCTCGGCGGCCGCCTGGCCGCGCTCGTCGCCGAGCCGTCGCGAGAGCGCGCCGAAGCGAGCACGCGCGAAGTGGACTGGGCGAAGGGGTCGGCGCGCCGGCATGCGCCCGACCCTCGCGCCGCGCGCGTCATGGCGCTACGCGGGAAAGTGACGGAAGTGCGTCAGTACTCGCGCGACTGGCGGAACACGCGGAAGAGGGCGTAGAAGGCGCACCCCATCACCAGCAGCCAGACCAGCGTGCCGAGGCCGCTGTCGAAGAGCTTCGTCGTGCCGGCCATCGCCAGCACGATCGCCGCCAGCGCCCCGTAGAGCACGAGCCGCCACTGGTCGCCCAGGCCGTAGATCTCCGACCGGTTCTCCACGTAGAAGCGCGCCCCCAGCAGGCCGATGCCCACGGTTATCACCACGAACAGCGCCGCACGGAGCAGATCGGCGGCCGTCCCGCCGCCCGGGAGCGCATAGACCCCCAGCGCGAGGAGCGCGACGATGCCGAAGTTGCGGGCGTGGACCATCACGCCCGACGATACCGTCCCGGCGCGCCGCGCAGGCGAGGGCGCAACCGCCCGCTCAGGCGGTGACGCGCTCCGCGCCCGACTCGGCGGCCGTCGCCTCGGCCTCCGCCGCCTCGCGCACGAGCGCCTCGGCGGCGCGCGTGACGACCTCCGCGCCCTCGACCGGCTCCGGCGCGAACCGGTAGCCGATGCCGAAGTGGGTGTGGATGTAGCGCCAGTCCGGCGACGCCTTCTCCAGCTTCTGACGCAACTTGCGCACGAAGACGTCCACGGAGCGGTCGCCGCGAGCCATCGCGTAGCCCCAGACCCGCTGGTAGATCTCCTCGCGCTCGAGCACCCGCCCCTGCGCCGCGGACAGGAGCTCGATCAGCTCGAACTCGCGCCGCGTCAGGTCGATCGAGCGACCCTCGGCGAACGCCTGGAACTGGTCGGCGCGGATCTCGATCTCCCCCGCCACCACCGGCTCGACGTCCGCGCGGGCCTCCGCGCGGCGGCGCCGGCGCGCGACAGCCTCCACCCGGGCGATGACCTCCTCCGGGTGGCAGGGCTTCGTGACCCAGTCGTCGGCGCCGAGCCGCAGCCCGCGCACGCGCTGCGCGACGCTCGATTGCCCGGTGCACACCACGATCCCCAACCCGGGGATGGCGGCGCTGGTGCGCTCGAGCCACTCCCAGGCCTGCGGGCCGAGCAGCGCGAGGTCCACGACGAGCGCGGAGACCCGCATCGACACGAGCGCGTCCGGCTGGACGGGGCCGGCGAGCACGCGATGCTCCCATCCCAGGCGGTCCAGCCGCTTCGCCAGGACCTGCAGGAACCCGCTGTCTCGGTCGAGCACCGCTATGCGCAGCGGCGCGCCGGTGGGACCCTCGTGTGCGACCTCGGCCATGGCCCGGAGCATAGTCCCCACCCCCGACGCGGCAAGGGCGACAGCCGTGACCGTCACAGGTTGTTCACAGCCGCCCTACGGCGCCGCCGGATGCGACGAGTCGGAGAACTCGCGGAACAGCCCGGTGACGACGAACGCGGTCTGCTCACCGATGTCCACGGCGTTGTCGCCCACGCGCTCCAGCGCCCGCGCGACGAGGATCATGTGCATCGCCCACTCGCGCGTGTCCGGATCGTCGCCGATGGCGAGGGCGAGCTGGAAGATCTCGCGGTTGAGCCGGTTGATCTCGCGGTCCTGGCGCACGAGGTCGCGAGCCAGCTCCGCGTCGCGGCTCTCGAACGAGGCCTTCGACTGCAGCGCCTCGCTGCGCGCGAACTGGCCCATGACCATCAGCTTCTCGAGAATCTCCTCGCGCACCGGCGGCTCGTTGCCGGCGAGCGGGATGAGCTTGGCGATGTTCACGCACTGGTCGCCCATCCGCTCCACGTGCTTGATGACGTGGAGCAGCGCGGCCACCAGCCGCAGATCGCCCGCGACCGGCGCCTGCAGGGCGAGCAGCGACAGGATCCCCTGGTGGACCTCGAGGTAGCGTCCGTCGACGCGGTCGTCGTCGGCGATGACGAACGAGGCGAGCTCGACGTCCTGGTGGCGCAGGGCCTCCATCACCCGGTCGAGCTGACCGACGACGACGTCGATCGTGCCGAGCGCGCGCGACTCGAGCTCCGCGAGCTCCTCCTGGAACTGGATGCGCGTCCTGTGCGGCTTGCCCGGCACGGCGCGCTCAGCCGACCTTTCCGGTCACGTAGTCCTCGGTCCGCCGGTCGGACGGGTTCGTGAAGATCCGGTCCGTCGGCGCATGCTCGACGAGCCGCCCGATGCGCTCGTCCTCCCCCGCCCGCAGGTCGACGATGAAGAACGCCGTGGTGTCGGAGACGCGCGCGGCCTGCTGCATGTTGTGCGTGACGATCACGATCGAGTACTCCTCCTTGAGCTCCAGCATGAGGTCCTCGATGCGGCCCGTCGAGATCGGGTCCAGCGCGCTGCACGGCTCGTCCATCAGCAGCACGTCCGGCTCCACCGCCAGCGCCCGCGCGATGCACAGCCGCTGCTGCTGCCCGCCGGACATGCCGAACGCGTTGTCCTTCAGGCGGTCCTTGACGTCGTCCCACAGCGCCGCCCGGCGCAGGGCCCGCTCGACGATCCCGTCCAGGTCGGAGCGGCGGGATGCCATCCCCAGCACCTTCGGTCCGAACGCGATGTTGTCGTAGATCGACTTCGGGAACGGGTTGGGCTTCTGGAAGACCATCCCGATGCGCTTGCGCACCTGCACCGCGTCGACCCTGGGGCCGTAGAGGTCCTCGCCGTGGTAGCCGACGCGCCCGACCACGGCGGCGCCCGGGATCAGGTCGTTCATGCGGTTCAGGCAGCGCAGCAGCGTCGACTTCCCGCAGCCGGACGGGCCGATGAACGCGGTGATCTCGCGCGAGGCGATCCCCATGCTCACGTCGGCCAGCGCGGCCTTGCCACCGTAGGAGACGCCGACGCCCTCGAGCTCGAACACGGCCGGAGCGGCGGCCGTGGCGACCGCTCGGTGCTCGGCCACGGCCTCGAAGTGCGGCGCCGGGGGCTGCTGAGCCGGCCGGCTCTCGGTCTGCGGTTCGGACACGGGCTCGTCGTCCTTGGGATTCGGGTTCGTGGACATGGGCTCGCTCACCAGCGCCGCTCGAAGCGGTTGCGCAGCCAGATGGCGACGCTGTTCATCGCCAGCAGCATCACGAGGAGCACGACGATGGCCGCGGCCGCCAGGACCTTGAACTCGTCCTGGGGGCGCGAGAGCCACTCGAAGATCTGCAGCGGCAGGGCCGTGAACCCAGAGTCCAGACCGGTCGGGTTGAAGGCCACGAAGCTCGCCGCGCCGACGAGGATCAGCGGCGCCGTCTCCCCGATCGCCCGGGAGAGCGCCAGGATGACGCCGGTGGCGATGCCGGGGACCGCCGCCGGCAGCACCTGGCGCCAGATCGTCTGCCACTGCGTCGCCCCGAGGGCGAGCGAGCCCTCGCGGATCGACGACGGCACCGCGCGGATGGCCTCGCGGGCGGCGATGATGACCACGGGCAGCACGAGCAGCCCGAGCGTGAGGCCACCGGCGAGCACCGACCGTCCGAGCTCCAGCGGTCCCCGGACGAGGAACGCCAGCCCGAGGATGCCGTAGACGATCGACGGGACCGCGGCCAGGTTCTGGATGTTCACCTCGACGAAGCGGTTGAACCACTTCGTGCCGTCGGCGTACTCCTCGAGGTACAGGGCGGTGGCGACGCCGAGCGGCACGATGAAGAACGCGCACACGCCCATCAGCCAGAGGGTGCCCGTGATCGCCGCCTCGGCGCCCGCGATCTCCGGATCGAACGAGGCGAAGCTCGTGAGGAAGCCCCACGACAGGCCGCCGACCCCGTCGGAGACGACGGTGTAGAAGAGGACGCCCAGCATCACGACGCTGAGGCTCAGCGCGGTCAGCAGCAGGCCGCGGAAGCCGACGTCCTTGGCGCGCCTGCCGCGCGACGCGGGAGGGATGGCGCCGACGCTCATTCGTACACCTGCCGGTACCTGCGGACGAAGCGGATCGAGATCGCGTTCATCAGGAGCGTG
>JANJUA010000248.1 GCA_024710825.1 Solirubrobacteraceae bacterium | reverse complement strand
GGGCGAGCCCGGCCACCCGCGTCCGGTGCACGATGCTCGGGTTCGCGCGCCCCACGTCCTGGCGGAACTGGCGGATCGCCTCGAGGAACGGCAGCGACTCGATGTCGCCGACCGTGCCGCCGACCTCGGTGATGACGAAGTCGACGTCGGACGTCTCCCCGATGAGCTTGATGCGGTTCTTGATCTCGTCGGTGATGTGCGGGACGACCTGGACGGTGCCGCCGAGATAGTCGCCGCGGCGCTCGCGGCGGATGACCGCGTTGTAGATGCCGCCCGCGGTGACGTTGCTCGCCCGCGAGGTGTTGGCGTCGGTGAAGCGCTCGTAGTGGCCCAGGTCGAGGTCGGTCTCCGCCCCGTCCTCGGTCACGAACACCTCGCCGTGCTGGTACGGCGACATCGTGCCGGGGTCGACGTTGATGTACGGGTCGAACTTCTGCAGGCCGACCGTCAGGCCGCGGCTGACGAGCAGCCGCCCGATCGAGGCGGCGGCGATGCCCTTGCCGAGGGACGAGACGACCCCTCCGGTCACGAAGATGTAGCGCGTGCGCTGTGGGCGAGGGTCACGAACCATGCGGTCTGCCGATCGAGTCTAGGAGACGGAGCGGCGGGACGCGCTCGACCAGCGCGCTGATCGAGCGGAACTCGCCGGAGGCGGTGACGACGAGCAGGACGGCGGCGGCGATCGCGAGCCCGGTGGTCTCGAGCGTCAGGACGAGCCAGAGCCCCGCCAGCGCGCCGACCAGGTTCGAGCCGGTGTCGCCGAGCATGGCGCGCTCGCGCAGGTCGTAGAGCCCGGCGACAAGCACGGGGCCGACGAACAGGCCGAGCGCGGCGAGCGGTCCGGTGTCCCACGCGCCCACGCTGAGCCCGGCCCCCAGGAGCACGAACGCCTTGACCGCCCGGCCGGGCCGCAGGTCGAGCAGGTTGAACAGGTTGGTGGCCAGCACGAGCACCGCGACCGCCAGCAGGTAGTCCTCGCGGCCGCGCAACACGAGCAGGGCCAGGCCGAGGCTGCCGACCGCCTTCAGCGCGCCGGTCGAGAAGCGGCCGGAGAGCAGCGCTCGGCCGTGGCCGCGCCAGCCGCGCGACGGTCCCGAGAGCGCGTCGTCGGCCAGCCCCAGGAACGCCACGCCGACGGCGTAGGGCGCCACGAGCGCGAGCAGCTCGGGTCGCAGGACATCGCCGTCGGTGACCTGGTCGAGCGGCGCGACGAACACCAGGGCGACGACCGCGGCGGCGACGATCAGGACCCCGAACGGGAACGGAAGCCGGGCGTCGCGGTAGTTCGGGCGGGTGAGCCCGCCGTCGCGCAGGGACGCCCTCAGGGCCGGCGCCAGGGCAAGCGCGGCGACCAGGGACACGACGAACGGCAGGGCCTGCACGGTGCGGGAAGGTAGCCGTGCGCGCGGACGGCGCCGGCCGTCCGTCTACCCCGTCTGAGCGCGCTGCCGGGCGGCGTGCGTGGCGCGCTCGTCGATGAGGGCCTCGCGATCGAAGACCCAGAGCATCCACAGCGTCGCCAGCAACACGACCCCGAAGCGCGCCGGGCCGCGCTCCAGCCCGTTCGCGCCCACCAGCGCCGCGGCGAGCAGCGCGCCGACGGCGGCCGTCAGCCGCCAGTACCCGCGGGCCAGCGGTCCCCGGGTCGGAGCGCGCGGCGGCGCGGTCCACAGCGCGACGCCGGCGACCGCCAGCGCCCCGAGCGTCAGCCACCAGGCGCCAACCCGACCCTCGGCGGCGGTCGCCGCGGCCAGGACCGCCGCGCCGACGAGCGCCGCGCAGAGGGCGAACCTGCGAGGACTGGCGAAGCCGAGCCGGCGCATGGGCCACACAGTAGCCAATGCTGTTTCTCGACGTCAAGCACTGCGCCCCCGCGCGCCCTCGGCCAGGTCGAAGTACAGCAGCGTGGTGGCGATGGCGACGAACGGCAGCGTCAGCGCCTGGAGCACGATCCCGCCCGCGAGCACGATCGCCTGGGAGTCGGCCGCCTCGGCGCCGGCCCGCACGGGCTCCCCGATCGCCAGCACGACCAGCATCCCGAGGACGTTGACGAGGACCACCACGCCGAGCGTGCGCCAGAACGCGCCCTTGGTCAGCTCCCACGAGGCCGCGAGCGCCTCGCCGTGGCGCTTGCGCTCCACCACGAAGGCCTGGACGAAGACCGACCACCGGATGGCCATGAACAGGCCCGGGACGACGAAGAGGAACAGCCCGGCGCCCACTCCCACGCCGTAGGCGAGGACGACCGGCACCAGCGGCGCGAAGCGGTCCAGGCCCTCCTGGATCGCGCGCCCCGCGCCGGACTCGGAGTCCTCCAGCGCCAGGACGACCATCGCGGTCACGAGCGGCGTCGTGAGCAGGACGCCGACGCTGAGCACCAGCACCGACGCCCAGTCCGACTGCGTCTCGCGATAGCCGGCGGTCAGGTCGCCGAGCCCGATCCCGCTGATGATGACGTCCACCGGCGCCACGACCGCCAGGGCGATCAGCATGAAGGTGCGCCAACGCGCCCGGTACAGGGCGAGCGAGTCGCGGACGATCTCCCGGGCGCCGCGCCGGCGCCGCAGCTCGCTCACGGGCGGCTGACCCCGCCCACCACGCGGGGCAGGAGCGCCTCGGCGCTCGACTTGAGGCCGTAGGCGCCGTCGGCGCCGGCGAGTGCGAAGACGAGCGCCGCGCGGCCGGAGATCTCGTCGACGGAGTCCACCGAGGCCAGCCCGTGGTCGCGGTACCACTCGATCTGCGACGGGTCGGTGTCGAGCTCCTCGACGCCGACGACCGGGACCGACGCTCGGCTCAGGCCGCGCATCAGCCCGTCCTCGAGCGTCTCCGTCGTCCCCTCCTGCTCCTCGCTCTCGTCCGGGCGCTCCGACGAGCGGGCGACGACGACCGCGTCGAGCAAGCCGACCTCGCCGGAGAACGACGGCATGAGCGCCTCGCGGACCCCCTGCATCAGCGCACCGCCCGTGACCATCTGGGAGCCGACGCGCTGGGCGAACGGCGCCAGCAGGTCGCGGTCCTCGGCAAGGGCGACGTAGCGCGTCTCGCCGGCCCGTCCCGCGAGCGCCTCGAGGTTCGGCGGCTCGCGCACGACGCCGACCGAGCGCAGGTCGGCCCCGGCGGGCTCCAGCGCGTCGCGGACGTGGCGCACGACCGTGTCGTCGGCGCCGCCGAGGAAGACGAGGCCCACCTGCCTGCCGGCGAGCCGGGACGCGACGAGGTCCGGGTAGATCTGCTCCGAGAAGGCCTCCCGGCGCTCGAGCTCCTCGGTCAGCTGGTCGGCCTCCGCCCGTGCCGCCCGCACGTCCTCGCGCAGCGAGCCCTCGATGTCCTGGCGCGCCGACGACACCAGGCCGGAGTCGCCGATCGCCACGCCGAGCAGCAGCCCGATGGCGAGCGCGAAGAGGACGGCCACGAGCGAGAGCGCGTGGTAGCGGAAGTCGAACACGGCGGGGGTGAGACTAGATGGAGGCCGACACGTAGGCGCCCATTCCGAGCAGCACCTGGAGCTTGAGCCACAGCAGCTCGGCGAGGTTGTAGAGCGCCGGCGTGCGCCAGATGATGATCCCGAGCGTCACCAGACCCGCGAGCAGCACCAGCGCGAGCGGGGCGACGCCCGGCCGCGGCCGGTACAGGCGGCCGACGCCCTTCGCGTCGATGAGCTTCTCCCCCAGCCGCAGGCGCGTGAGGAACGTCGAGGACATCCCGCGCCGGTTCTTGTCCAGGAACTCGACGAGGTTGAACTGGGAGCCGACGGACACGATCAGCTGCGAGCCCTTCTCGTGCGCGATCAGCATCGCGACGTCCTGACTGGTCGCGGGCGCGGGGACGACCTTGTGGGCGAGCCCGAGCCGGTCGAGCACCTCGCGGCCGGGCGCTCGCCCGTCCGGGTAGGCGTGGACGACGAGCTCTGCGCCGCAGCGCAGCGTCTCCTCCTGCGCCGAGTCCATGTCGCCCACGATCATGTCCGGGCGGAAGCCCTCCTCGAGGATCGCGTTGGCGCCGCCGTCGACGCCCACGAGCACCGGCTTGACGTCGCGGATGTAGGGGCGCAGCGCCTTGAGGTCGCGCTGGTGGTCGACGCCGCGGACGACGATCAGCGCCGGCCGGTCGCGGAAGTCGGTGTCGAAGCGCGGCAGCTCGATCTTGCCGGCCAGCAGCTCGCGCTCCTCGACCATGTGCTCGACGGTGTTGCGGGCGAACGCCTCGAGCGCCTCGCCGATCTCCTCGCGCGCGGCGTCGTTGCGCGCGCGCACGGACGCGGCGCTCTGCACCACGCCGCGAGCGATCGCCTTGCCGTGGCGCAGCACGTCCCCGCCGCGCACGACGACCCGGTCGCCGTCGCGGAGCGCGTGAAACAGCGCGTCGTCGGGCAGGTCGACGAGACGGATGCCGGCCTGCACGAGCAGCAGCGGGCCCATGTTCGGGTAGGCGCCGCTGGAGCTGGGACGGCAGTTGAGGACGGCCGAGACGCCGACGGAGACGAGGTCCTCGGCGGAGACGCGGTCCAGGTCGCGGTGGTCGATCACGGCGACGTCGCCCGGCGCGAGGCGCTTGACGAGGAGCTTCGTGCGGCGGCCGAGCTTCGCGGGTCCGGCGACCTCGCGGATGGCCTCTGGGTCGCGCACGGCGTCCGGGACGCGGGGCACGGCGGACATCTGAGCGAGTCTACGGGCCCGGCGCCGACCGGGCGTCGACCGGGTCGCTGTCGAGTTGACGTCGCATGCCGACGCTAACTCGACAGTGACGCCGCGCAGCCGGCCCTGAGCAGCTCCTCGGCGTGGCGGCGCGCCGCGTCGTCGTCGCGGTCGGCGCCGAGCATGCGCACCAGCTCCCCCACGAGGTCGTCGGCGTCGAGCGCGGTGACGGTCGTGCGCGCGGTGTCGGCGGAGGTGTCCTTGGCGATCGAGAAGTGGCGCGCGGCGAGCGACGCCACCTGCGGCAGGTGCGTGATGCAGACGACCTGGCGCCCGGCGGCCAGCGCGCGCAGCTGCTCCCCCACGGCGCGCGCCGTGACGCCGCCGATGCCCGCGTCGACCTCGTCGAAGACGAGCGTCGCGCCGCCCTGCTCGTTGGCGACGCCCATGATCGCCAGCATCACCCGCGACAGCTCGCCGCCCGAGGCGATGTCGCGCAGCGGCCCGGCGGGCACGCCCGGGTTCGCGGCGATGCGGAACTCCACCGCGTCGGCGCCCGTCGGCCCCGGGTCGCGCTCCTCCAGGACGACCTCGAAGGCCGCGGCCTCCATCGCGAGGTCGGCGAGCCGCTCGCGGACCGACTCGGCGAGCGCGGGAGCCGCGGCCTCGCGGGCCGCATGCAGCTCGGCGGCGCGCTCGCGCAGCACGGCCCGCGCCTCCTCGAGCCGGGCGGCGGCCTCCTCGAGCGCCTCCTCGGCGCCGGCCAGCTCGTCGCGGCGCGCACGGCAGGTCGCCGCGTGCTCGAGCACGGCCGCGACGCTGCCGCCGTGCTTGCGCTTGAGGCGATCGACGGCGCCGAGGCGCGCCTCGACCGTGTCCAGGCGGCCCGGCTCGGCCTCCAGGCCCTCGGCGTAGCGGCGCAGCTCGGCGCCCAGGTCCTGCGCCTCGAGGGTCAGCGTCCGGTAGCGCTCGGCCAGGGCGTCGAGCTCGGCGTCCACGCCCGCGACGCCGTCGAGCTCTACGCCGCCCTGCGCCAGCAGCGTCGCGGCGCCGCCCTCGCCGTCGTCGGGGGCGACGGCCTCGGCGCCCACCGCGGCCGCGGTGCGCAGCGCCTCGACGTGGCGCAGGCGGTCGCGCTCGACGAGCAGGTCGCGCTCCTCGCCCTCGTCGGGCGCGACCTCCTCGATCTCCGCCAGCTCGAAGCTCAGCAGGTCCAGCTCGCGGTCCCGTGCGCCCGCGCGCTCGCGCAGCGTCGCCAGCTCGCCCTCCGTCCGGCGCGCCTCGGCGTGGAGCTCGGCGAACGCGGCGCGCCGGGCGAGCTGCTCGTCTCCGCAGAAGCGGTCCAGCACGTCGAGCTGGGTGGAGGCGAGCGTGAGCCGGCGGTGCTCGTGCTGGCCGTAGAAGGCGATCAGCGGCGCGGCGAGCTCGCGCAGGTCGGCGGCGCTGGCGCTGCGGCCGTTGACGTAGGCGCGCGTACGGCCCTCGGCGCTGACGCGGCGGGCGAGCACTACCTCCTCGGCGTCGGAGGGCAGCCGCTCGCCGAGCTCGCCGCGCAGCTCGTCCGGCAGGGCGAAGACGCCCTCGACGTAGGCCTCGGCGGCGCCCGGGCGCACGATCCCGGACCGCGCCTTGCCGCCCAGCAGGAGGTCGAGCGCGTGGGCGAGCACGGTCTTGCCCGCGCCGGTCTCGCCGGTGAGGACGTTCAGGCCCGGCGCCAGCCGCAGCTCGGCGCGCTCGATCAGCAGCAGGTTCTCGACGCGGAGCTCGTGGAGCATCGCGAGACGGTGTACCAGCGCGCGCCGACGGATCCGCTCTCAAGGCACGCACCCGCGGGGTCGATGATGGCTCCCATGTGCACCCGCATCTTCTGGAACGAGAACCCCATCGCCCAGGTCGTCGCCCGGACGATCGACTGGGAGATCAGCGACGAGCCCGACCTCTGGGTGCTCCCACGCGGCATCGCCCGCCACGGCGACGCGGGCGACGGGTCGGCGACCTGGATCTCGCGCTACGGCAGCGTGTCGGCCAGCGGCTGGCGCGCCGGGACCGGCGAGGGCGTCAACGAGCGCGGCCTCGCCGCGCACGCCCTCTACCTGGGGGCGGCCGGCTACGAGCCGCCCGACGACCGGCCCACCGTCTCGAACGTCATGTGGACGCAGTACGTGCTCGACCACTTCGCCACCGTCGCCGAGGCGCTGGAGGGCCTGGCCGCGGTCCGGATCGTGCCGATGCGCATCCACGACCAGGACATGCCCCTGCACCTCGCGCTCGAGGACGCCACCGGCGACTGCGCGATCGTCGAGATGCTCGACGGCGCGCCGGTCGTCCACCACGGCCGCGAGCACAACGTCATGGCCAACGACCCGACCTACGACGAGCAGCTGGCCAACCTGCGCCGCTACCGGGGCTTCGGGGGCGACGAGCCGGTGCCCGGCGACATCGTCTCGGCCGAGCGCTTCGTGCGCGCCTCCTACTTCCTGCGCCACCTGCCGGAGCCGGCCGACGAGCTCGAGGCGGTCGCGGGCGTGATCGGCCTCGGGCGCAACGTGTCGATCCCGCAGGGCGCGCCCGACAACCGGTTCGAGACCTATCCGACGTGGTGGCTGTCGGCGACCGACCTGACCAACCGGGTCTTCTACTTCCAGCACACCCGCACGCCGAACGTCATCTGGCTGGCGCTCGACGAGCTCGACTTCGCCGAGGGCGCGGCGATCCTGTCGCTGAACCCCCGCGACACGTCGCTGGTGGGCGACGTCCGCGACCGCCTGGCGCCCGCGGAGCTGCCGTTCGGCGTCGCCTGAGCGCGCTCCGCTCAGGAGCTCTCCGCCACCGCCGTCCGCGTCGGGATCGCCACGCGGTTCCAGGCGTTGATCGCGATCGTGGCGGTGAGCAGGCAGGCGAGCTCGCGCTCGTCGAAGACGGCCGCGGCGGCGTCCCAGACCTCGTCGGGGACCCCGCCCTCGCCCAGCCTGGTCACGGACTCGGCGAACGCCAGCGCCGCGCGCTCGCGCTCGTCGAAGAAGGGCACCTCGCGCCAGGCGGCGAGCACGTCGAGGCGCTGCTGGCTCTCGCCGAGCTCGTCGCGGAGCTTGCCGGCGTGCATGTCGAGGCAGTACGCGCAGCCGTTGACCTGGGAGACGCGCAGCTTCACGAGCTCGATCGTGCGGGCGTCGAGGTGCTCGTGGGCGCTGCGGTCCAGCTCGGCCATCGCCGCGTAGGCGGCGGGGAGGATCGTCGGCAGGCTCAGTCGGGGCGCGTGGTCGGTGCTCATGGCTCCACGTTACTGAGCGACGAGCGGCGGACGGCCTCGCGATGCGGCGATCCCGCCGCCCGCGGTCAGACGAGGTGGCCGAACTTCTCGCGCAGCCGCTGGTAGAACGTCGTGCCCGGAAGCTGAGCCAGCCGCGCCGCGCCCGGCACGAAGCGGCAGTCGAGCGAGTCCCCGGGCGACAGCGTGCCCACGGGGCGGCCGTCGACCTCCACGTCGACCGCCTCTTCGCCGGTCGAGCGGTTGCAGACGGTCAGCGTGTCGCCGGGCGCGACGACCAGCGGCCGGGCGGTGAGCGAGTGCGGCGCGACGAACGACACGACGTAGCCCTCGACCCCCCAGGCCAGCACCGGCCCGCCGTTGGCGAGGTTGTAGCCGGTCGAGCCGGCGGGCGTGGAGACGACCAGCCCGTCGCAGCGCACGCGGCCGAGCTCCTCGCCCCCGAGCACGTAGGAGAGGACCGCGACGCGTCCGCCGGGCCGCCGCGTGATCGACACGTCGTTGAGGCCCGCCTGGCGCAGGCCGGGCGCCGCGATCCCCACCGCGGGCAGCTCCAGCAGGTCGAACTCGCCCCGGAACGCCTGCTCGAAGCCCTCGGCGAACCTGTGCGGCTCGATCGTGGCCAGGAAGCCGACCTGGCCGAAGTTCACGGCGAACACCGGGACGTGGGTGCCGGAGAAGCGCCGCAGCGCCGACAGGATCGTCCCGTCGCCGCCGAGCGCGATCGCGATCTCGACGCCGTCGTCGGGCTCGGAGTCCTCGTCGCCCCAGCGCAGCGCGACGCCGTGGGCGGCGGCGACCCGCTCGAGCGCCTCGACCGCCTCGCGGATCTCCTCCGGCCGGCGATGCGTCATCACCACCGCGGTGCGCCGGCTCACAGGTCCGCCCCCGCGATCACGGCCGCGACGTCCGCCGGGGCGCCCTCGCGGCCGGGCTCCGTCAGCCACAGGAACGTCTCCCGGTTGCCCTTCGGCCCCGGCAGCCCGCTCGGCGCGAACCCGGCGACCGAGGCGCCCAGCTCGCCGGCCGCCGCGGCCACCGTGACCACCGCCTCGCGGCGCAGCTCGGGATCGCGGACCACGCCGCCCTTGCCGACCCGCCCGCGGCCCACCTCGAACTGCGGCTTGACCATCACGAGCGCGTCGAAGCGCTCGGCGGCGCAGGCGAGCACCGCCGGCAGCACCTTCGTCAACGAGATGAACGAGACGTCCGCCACGATCAGGTCGGGAGCGTAGGGCAGCTGCGCCGGCTCCAGCGATCGGGCGTTGACGCGCTCGAGCACGGTCACCCGCTCGTCGTTGCGCAGCGTCCAGGCCAGCTCCCCGTAGGCGACGTCGACGGCTACCACGCGCTCGGCGCCCCGCTGGAGCAGGCAGTCGGTGAAGCCGCCGGTGGAGGCGCCGACGTCGAGCGCCAGTCGACCGGCCGGGTCGACCCCCAGCGCGTCGAGCGCGTTGGCCAGCTTGCGCCCGCCGCGGGAGACGAACCGGGGACGCTCGTCGACCGCCACGACGGTCTCGTCGTCGACGAGCTGGCCGGGCTTCGCCGCGCGCCGCCGCTCGTGCCCGAGCAGCACCTCGCCGGCCAGCACCGAGGCGGCCGCCCGGGACCGGCTGTCGAAGAGGCCCCGTTGAGCCAGCAGGGCGTCGAGCCGCACCTTCACCACGGTCGAAACCGTAGTGGGTCCGGAGCGGCTAGCGCGACGGCGGCCCGCGCAGCGCGTCGCGCAGCGCCGCGCCGAGCTCGTCGACCGCGGCGCGAGCCGCGTCGACCTTCGCCGCCCAGCGCACGAACCCGTGGACCATGCCCTCGTAGACGCTGACGCGGGCCTCGACGCCCGCGTCGCGCAGACGAGCGGCGTACGCCTCGCCCTCGTCGTGCAGGACGTCGTGGCTGGCGAGCACGACCAGCGCGGGCGGCAGGCCGGCGAGATCGGCGGCGCGCAGCGGGGAGACGTCGGGGTCGCCGGGGTCGCCGCCGTACTGCCCGACGAACCAGGCCATCTCCGCGGCGGTGAGGCGGAAGCCCTCGCGGTAGGTCTCGTAGGAGGCGGTCGCCATCCCGGTGTCGAGCACCGGGTAGACGAGCGCCTGGAAGCGCAGCTCGGCCGCGTGCCGGCGGGCGAGCACCGCCGCGAGCTGGCCGCCCGCGCTGTCGCCCGCCACCGCGAGCGGCTCGCCGAATCCCTTCGCCACCGCGAACGCCGTCTCGCAGTCCTCCAGCGCGGCCGGGAACGGGTGCTCCGGCGCGAGCCGGTAGCCGGGCAGCACCACGCGTGCGCCCGCGGCGTCGGCGAGCATCCGACCGAGCTGGTCGTAGGAGCGCGGCGAGCCGATGACCCAGCCCCCGCCGTGGACGAGCAGCACCGTTCCGCGGTGCCCCGCGGGCGTGTAGATCCGCATCGGCACCGGCTCGTCGCGCTCCTCGACGTCGGCGATCGGCGCCGGCGGCCCGACGAGCTCCGCGGTGGCGGCCTCGTGCTCGGCGCGCAGCAGCGCCGGGTCGCCGACCGCGGCCGCCCGGGCGCGGCTTGCGTCCAGCAGCTCCCGCACCTGCGGGTGCAGCGGGGCGCCCGCGCTCATCGACCGGCGAGCGCGCCGGACGGCTC
>JANJUA010000244.1 GCA_024710825.1 Solirubrobacteraceae bacterium | reverse complement strand
CAGCAGGACGTCGAGGGCTGGGAGGGGCCGCACACGGAGTTCCACCGCCGCCTCGTCCAGCACGCCGGCCGCCGCGTCGTCGAGATGCTCGACCAGCTCTCCGACCACGCCGGACGCTACCGCCGCGTCTACCTCGCCGGCACCACCTACGGCTTCGACGCCGCGGCCGCCGAGCACCGGGCGATCCTCGACTCCTGTCGCGCCCGGCAGGTCGACCTGGCGGCCTCGCAGCTCGCGCAGCATCTGGCGCACACGGCCATCGACGTCCTCGGCATGGCCGACGAGGGCCACGAGCCGCGGGCGCTGCAGGTCGCGCTCGCCGTCGCCGAGACGCCGGGGGCCGGCGGCGCCTGATCGCCCCCCGGGGCGTCGCGCGGTGGTCTAGGCTGCCGCAACGATGAGCGAGCAGCCGACCTCCAGCGACGACGTCAAGGCGCTCGTCGCCGAGCACGACATCCGGTTCATCCGCCTGTGGTTCACGGACGTCCTCGGGCAGCTGAAGTCGTTCTCGATCAACGCGGAGGAGCTCGACGACGCGTTCGAGGGCGGGATGGGCTTCGACGGCTCCTCGATCACCGGCTTCAACGCGATCGAGGAGTCCGACATGGTCGCCATGCCGGACGCGTCGACGTTCGCGGTCCTCCCGTGGCGGCCGAAGGAGCAGGGCGTCGCACGCATCTTCTGCGACATCCAGACCCCGGAGCGCACGCCCTACGAGGGCGATCCGCGCCACGTCCTGCGTCGCGCGCTGAAGCGGGCCGAGACGATGGGCTACGACGTCTTCAACGTCGGTCCCGAGCTCGAGTACTTCCTGTTCGAGGACAGCACATCGACGAAGGTCCTCGACAAGGGCGGCTACTTCGACCTGACGACGCTCGACGCCGGCTCGGACGTGCGCCGCGAGACGGTCCTCGCGCTCGAGCAGCTCGGCATCCACGTCGAGTACTCCCACCACGAGGTCGGCCCCTCGCAGCACGAGGTCGACATGCGCTACGCCCCGGCGCTGAAGATGGCCGACGACTGCATGACGTACCGCATCACGGTCAAGGAGATCGCGATGAGGTACGGCTGGCACGCCACGTTCATGCCGAAGCCGCTGCTCGGCGAGAACGGGTCCGGCATGCACACCCACCAGTCGCTCTTCTCCGGCGGGCGCAACGCCTTCTACGACGCCGACGACCAGTACTTCCTGTCCGACGTCGGCAAGGCCTTCATCGCCGGCCAGCTGCGCCACGCCCGCGAGATCTCCTCGATCTTCGCCCAGTGGGTGAACTCCTACAAGCGCCTGGTACCGGGCTACGAGGCGCCCGTCTACGTCGCCTGGTCGCGGCGCAACCGCAGCGCACTGGTCCGGGTCCCGCTCTGCCAGCCGGGCAAGGAGCAGAAGACGCGCATGGAGCTCCGCTGCCCCGACCCCGCCTGCAACCCGTACCTCACGTTCGCGGCGCTGCTCCAGGCCGGGCTCGAGGGAATCGAGAAGGGCTACGAGCTGCCGGAGCCCATGGAGAAGAACCTCTACCACCTCGCCCCGGACGACCGGAAGCGGCTCGGCATCGAGCAGCTCCCGGAGACCCTGGGCGAGGCGATCGAGATCACGGCCGAGTCCGAGCTCGTCCTGCGGACGCTTGGCGAGCACATGTTCGATCGCTTCGTCGAGATCAAGCGGCAGGAGTGGGACGACTACCGCGTGCAGGTCACGCAGTGGGAGCTCAACCGCTACCTGCCGGTGCTCTGAGCGCCGCTAGCCCACGACCCGGCTGGTGACGGTCCCGGTCATGACGAGCTTCAGCGGCGTCTTGGCGCTGTAGCGCTTCCTCGTGTCGAGCTGGATCCGCCACTTGCCGCGGGCCGGGTCGTCGATCGGCAGCTGGCGCAGCCGGCGGGTGAGCACGCCGCAGTTGTTCGGCATGCGCCCGAAGCTGACGCGGCGCTGCTGCTTGCCGCCGTGCACGTAGTGCGCCCAGACCTTCGCCCCGGCGGGGAAGCCGGACACGCGCCACTTCACGACCGTGCCCGGCCGGCGGGCGCGCGGCTTCGTGTCCGCGCGGAAGGTCGAGACGCGGATCGTGGCCTCGGCCGCGTTCACACCGTCGGACGCCGTGAGCGTGACCCGTCGCACCGTCGGCTTCGTGGTGCCCAGGGCGGGGGCCGCGGTCTGGAGGCCGAAGTTGCCGGCGGCGTCGACCGGGGTGCTCCCGAACACCCCGGCGCCCTGCACGTCGGCGACGGTCCCCGGCGCGAAGCCCTGGCCCGCGACGGCCATCGGCTCCGTCTCGAGATAGCACGGCTTGTCGGTGGCGACGGTGGCCGCGCCTGCGGGCGCGGCGAGTAGAAGGGCGGCCGCGCCGCCCAGCAGAGTACCCCTGATCTTCATGGGGCAGGAACGTACCCGTCTCACCTTCGGGCATTCGCTCCGTCGCCGCAGCGTCACGGGATCCGCGCGAGCCGCGGGAACGGCGGCAGCGCGCCGTCGCCGGACCGGGAGGCGGCCCGCGCCGCGGCCGGCGGGCTGGCCGGGATGTCGAAGCTGCGACCCCCGAGCCGGCCCGCGATCCGGCCGCCCGCGACGGTGAAGCTGCCTCGTGCGGCGGAGCGGCCGGTGACGCGCAGCTGGACCGGCGCGGAGGCGTCGCGCGAGACCAGGCCGCTGATCGCGACGCCCGGTACGTAGGAGTAGCGCCGCAGGCGCAGGCCCTCGGCGTCGCTGGTCGCGGTGCCGCCGCGCAGCCCGGCGACGCGGGCGCCGCCGTCGGCGATGAGGCTCGACAGCCGCGCGCGCTGAGCGTCGGAGACCGTCCGGCTGGCGGCGGTCAGGGTGCGGCCCGGGCGGCCGGACAGTCCGCGGTAGGGCCGGAGCTTGGTCACCGAGCGCACGGGAGCGGCGGTCGGCGCGACGACGCGCTGCACGTTCCCGCAGGCGGGAGCCCGGCCCCCGGCGAGGAAGGCGGCGACCGCCGCGTGCGCGCAGCCCGACGGGTCGGCGCCCAGGACGGAGTGCCCCACGTGCCGGACCACGACGAGCTGGGCGCTCGGGCCGAGCCGCCCGGCGATCGCCTGCGCGTCCTCCAGCGGCGTGCGCAGATCCTGCTCACCGGCGAGCAGCAGGGCGGGGATCCCCTGCGGCAGCGCCACGCTGGCCGGCGGCGCGGGCGACGCGGTGGGCCAGCGCACGCACACGGGGCTCACGCCGCCGGTCAGCGCGGTGCGGCGGCCGAACGGCGCCGTCTGGGCGGGGGCGAGCGCCCGAGAGCGCGCGAGGGCCTGGCGCGCACGCAGCTCCGGCGGCGCGTCGCGCGCCCACGGGAAGAGCAGCTCCTCGCACGTGGTCGCGGCGTTGCGCACCCGGTTGACGCCGCCCTCGCTCTGGCGGGCGACGCCGACGGCCCCGGAGGCTCGCACGTCGTCGGGCCGGCGGGCGAGGCCAGCGGCCCCGGAGGCGCGCACGTCGTCGGGTCGGGGGGCGAGCCCGGCCGCTCCCGCGCCCCGGACGCTCAGACGGGCGAGCGGCAACGGGTCGCCCCTGCGGGCGGCGCGCACGGCGCCC
>JANJUA010000225.1 GCA_024710825.1 Solirubrobacteraceae bacterium | reverse complement strand
CCCATGACGTCCAGCACGAGCGAGTAGCCGAGGTAGAAGTCACCGGTGAAGAAGCGCCAGCCGAAGACCGGCTCCGTGAAGTCGGTGTTGACGGCGAGGATCACGGTGCCGACGAACAGCGTCACGAACCCGTAGAAGATCGCGGCGTGCGCGAGGCCGGCGTATCCGTCGCGCCTGCGGATCGTCACGTGCGCGAGCGTGATCCGCAGGGCGTCCCACAGGCGCGCGGGAAGCTCACGCGGCGGTGGGAGACTCCGCCCCTGGCCGCGGCGGTACTTGGCGAGGGGCCGCGCCACCCCATAGGCGAACACGACCACCGACAGCAGCGCGAGCACGTACCAGAGGACCTCCGCCCACGCCGGGAACCGCCAGAAGACCTCTCGGGTCACGCCCTGGTCGATGAGCTCACGGCTGACCTCGACCCGAGCGAGCACGGCGGGCGCCTCTCACGCTTCCCGCGCGGAGAGCGCTTCGGCGACGTCGAAGAGATCGGCGACGGCCCCGTAGTGGGCGACGTTGAAGATGGGCGCCTCGGGATCGCTGTTGACGGCGATGATCGTCTCGGCCTTGCGCATGCCGGCCAGGTGCTGCACCGCACCCGAGATGCCGAACGCCAGGTAGAGCTTGGGCTTGACCGTCAGACCCGACTGGCCGACCTGGCGCGTGCTCGGCATCCAGCCGGCGTCGACGATCGGACGCGACACCGCCAGCGTCGCCCCCAGCGCCTCCGCGAGCTCCTCGAACTGCGACAGGTTGCTCTTGTCGCCGATCCCGCGTCCGACCGACAGCAGGAACTCGGCCTGGGTGATGTCGACGTCGCCCCTCTCCACCTCGCGATACCCGAGGTGCTCGGTCGCGATGGCCGCCTCGTCGAACGCCACGTCCAGGGCGCGCACGCGCGCCGAGCCGGCGCCGGCGGCCGGCTCCACCGCGCCCGAGCGCATCAGCACGAGCACGCGGTCGCGCCCGGGGAACTCGACGCGCGCCACCAGCCGGTCGCCGTAGGCGCCGCGGCGCACGACCGGCATGCCGTCCCACTGGACCGACCACGCGTCCGACGCGAAGCCGAGCCCGGCACGCGCCGCCAGCGCCGGCGCATAGCCGAGCGCGTCGATGGTGTGGCCGAGCAGCACGACGGCGGGCTCGACGTCGGCGACCAGCGCCTCCAGCGCCTGCTCGGCGACATGCGCCTCGAAGTGCTCGCGTGGCGACCGCACCGTGACGATCTCGTCGACACCGGCCACGTCGAGCCGGGGGGCGAGCTCCTCGGCGTCGGCACCGACGAGCCCGACGACCAACGGACCGCCCGCGCCCCGCACGAGGCTGCCCGCCGCCGCGACCAGCTCCAACGAGATGTCGCGAACCGCGCCGCGCCGCGCCTCGGCGACCACCAGCACGCCGCTCATGTCCTCACCCCACCCTCTCCTCGACGATCGCCAGGATCCGCGCGGCGACCTCGTCCGGGCCGCCCTCGATCAGCTCCGCCGCGTCCCCCTTGGGCGGATGGTCCATCGCGGTCACCCGCGACGCCACCGTCCGCGCCACGGCCTCCGCGTCGAGGCCCAGATCGGCCGGCGTCAGCTCCTCCAGCGGCTTCTCGCGAGCCTGCTTGATCGCCCTGCGGCTCGCATAGCGCGGCTCGTTGATGCCCGTCTGCACCGTCAGCAGCGCCGGCGTGCGGACCCTCAGCCGCTCGACCAGACCGCCTTCGAGCTCGCGCTCGACGGTCGCGGTCCGAGCGGACGCGTCGTAGTCGATCCCCGTCACGACCGCCACCCGCGGCAGTCCGAGGAAGCCGGCCATCGCAACCCCGGTGGCGCCGCTCACCCCGTCGGAGGACTGCACGCCGCACAGCACCAGGTCGGGAGCCTCACGCTCCACCACGGCGGCCAACAGCCTCGCCACCAGCATCACGTCGGCGTCCACCAGCCCGCCGTCCCAGACCCGCACCGCGCGGTCGGCGCCCTTCGCCAGGCAGGCGCGAAGGCGCTCCTCGGCCTCGTCGTCGCCGACCGTCACCACCACGATCTCCGCCTCGGCGGCCGACTCGCCGAGCCGCACCGCCGCCTCGAGCGCGAACGCATCCCACTCGTTGAGATCCCACTCGACGCAGTCGGGGTCCACGTCGCGCCCATCGTCGCGCAGCTCGAAGTCTTCATCGAGCTGCGCCACCTGCTTGACGCAGACGACGACCTTCACGCTGCACCCCGCGACCGTGCGCCCCGCGACTGTGCGGCGTCGCCGGCCGGAGCGATGCTCCTGCCCCACGGCTTGGCCAGCACCATGTACAGCACGCCCAGGCCGACCACCACCACGCTGCCCAGGATCACGATCCAGTTGTCGTACCAGGGCACGTCCGGCGTGCGCGGCCACGCGACGTTGATGCTCGCGCCGACGCCGTAGACGAGCGCGAGGACGTTGATCGGCCAGCCCCAGCGGCCCATCGACCACTTGCCGGATGGCTGCCAGCCGCGGATACGGGCGACGAGCGCCGCCAGGACGACCATCTGGAACGCGATGTAGATGCCGAGCACCGCGAACGAGATGATCCGCACCAGCGCATCCTCGGAGATCAGCGATCCCACGACCACCAGCGCCGGGATGAGGATGGCGACGGTGAGCGCCCCGGGCGGGATGTGCAGGGTGGAGGAGAACCTCCCCAGCCAGCTCGAGCCGAACACCATGTTGTCGCGGCCGTAGGAGTAGATCGCCCGGCTGGCCGCGGCCTGGAGCGACAGCACGCACGACAGGAACGAGATCAGGACGATCACGAGGAACACCTTCGACCCGCCCGTGCCGAACGCCGAGACGAGGATCGCGCTGATCGGGTCCGCCTGCTCGCCGGCGATGACCGCGTCCATGTCGGGGATCGCCAGCGCATAGCCGACGAACACGAGGATCGCCACGACGCCGCCGACGAGCACCGTGTACCGCATCGCCGTGGGGATCCGGCGGCCCGGGTCGGGCACCTCCTCGGCGACGTCGCCGCACGCCTCGAAGCCGTAGTACTGGTACAGGCCGATGAGGCCGGCGGCCAGGAACGCGCCGACGTACGTGCCGTCACCCTGGGTCCCGAAGCCGTCGAAGAAGATCCCGAAGTCGTTCTCGCGCTGGAAGAGGACGAGGTAGAGGCCGATGATCAGCGCGCCGGTTATCTCGGCCAGGAACCCGACCTGCACCGCGCGCGAGAGGTTCCTCGTCCCGCTGAAGTTGATCAGGCCGGTGATCGCGAGGATCAGCACGCCACAGCCCACGACCCACCCCGTGGTCGCCTCGACCCCGAACAGCGACGCGGCGAACGGCCCGGCGCCGTAGGAGACGCCGGCGATCGTGAACAGCAGCGCCCACGCGTAGATCCAACCCGTCAGCCAGGCATAGCGCTTGCCGATCAGCCGGCGGGCCCACGAGTACACGCCCCCGGCGATCGGGAACTGCGAGACGACCTCGCTGAAGACCAGCGCGACCAGGAACTGCCCCACCCCGGCGATGACCAGCGACCACATGCTGGGCGGGCCGGCGGTGACGAGCGCGACCGCGAAGAGCGAGTACACGCCGACGACCGGCGACAGATAGGTGAAGCCCAGCGAGAAGTTCGACCACAGGCTCATCGCCCGATCGAAGTGCGCCTCGTAGCCGAGCTCTGCGAGGCGTCGACGATCCTCGTCGTGCTCGAGTCTCTCGGGCACCGCGTCGGGGACCGACGGAATCCCTCCGGTAGCGCTCACGTGCTCTCCTCCTTAAGACCCTGAACCCGCGGCCGCTGCCGCGGTGGGTGAAACGCTGGCGGCGGGCGCCGAACGCGACAATCGGTGGATCTACGAAGAGCGGCCCGGACGCTTCGAAAGGCTCACAAGCCCCGTCGGGCGGCCACGGCGTCCAGTCCGCTCGCGATGCCCGTGACGATCAGCCCGATCTCCTCCTCGGTGCAGGTCAGGGGCGGTGAGATCGCGATCCCCCGCCGCAGCGGCCGGACGAGCACCCCGGCCTCACGGCAGCGGATCTGCCACTCGCCCACCAGCCCCGGGTCGGCCGCGAGCGCGTCCGCGCCCAGGTCGATGCCGGCGAGGAAGCCGAGCCCGGCCCGGACCTCGCCGACCAGCGGGTGGCCGGCCAGCGGCGCCAGAGCGGCGGCGAGCGGCGCCTCGAGAGTCCGGCCGCGCTCGATCAGCCCGGAGCGCTCGTAGATGTCGAGCGCGGCGCCGGCCGCCGCACAGCAGGCCGGGTGCCCGGCGTAGGTCTGGCCGTGGCGCAGGACGGGCGCGCCGGGCCCGTCGGGGAAGAAGGGCTCGGCGACGTGCGGGGCGACGATGAGCGCGCCGAGCGGCAACGCGCCGTTGGAGATGCCCTTGGCGAGCGTCACGAGATCGGGGCGCACGTCCCAGCGGTCGATCCCGAGCCACGTCCCGAGCCGGCCGAATGCCGAGATGACGCAGTCGGCGACGAAGAGAACGCCGTGCCGGCGACAGATCGCCGCGACCGCCTCGAGATACCCGTCGCGCGGGAGCAGGACGCCGCCCGCCCCGATCACCGGCTCGCAGAAGAACGCCGCGACGCGCTCGGGCCCGACCCGGACGATCTCCTCCTCGAGCGCTCCGGCGTCGTCGTGGGCGACGCTCGAAGTCGCCTGGACCAGCGGGCCGAACCCCGCCTCGTTCGCCGAGATGCCGCCGACGCTCGTCCCGATGCCGTGCGTTCCGTGATAGGCGTTCGCTCGGCTGATGAGGTGCACACGCTCCGCGTTGCCCCGCTGGGCGTGGTAAGCGCGGGCGATCTTCGCCGCGGCGTCGATCATGTCGCCGCCACCGGACCCGAGGAACACCCGGCTGCCCGGGAGCGGCGCGAGGCCGGCGAGGCGATCGGCCAGCGCGAGCGCCGGCTCGTTCGCGAAGTCGCCGAAGATCGAGTAAGCGTCGAGCGCACGCATCTGCCGGTGGACGGCGTCGGCGATCTCCGCCCGTCCGTGGCCCAGGTTCGAGTACCACAGCGAGGCCGTCGCGTCCAGGTAGCGGCGTCCGTCCGTGTCCCACACCCACGGGCCGTCGGCGCGGGCGAGGACGAGGCGGCTGCGCCGCACCGCGCCCATGTCCGCAAACGGATGCCATAGCGCCCGGTCGACCGTCATAGGCCGCCGAGTCTGGCGCAACGATCCGCGCGCGCGAGAGGTTCTACCGCAGAACCGGAGCCGAGAACTTCGGAACTCTCACGATGGCCTGGGACCGTAGACGCGGATGTATCATCGCGGCTGTGGCTGTCGCAACGACCGACGCGGCCCTCACGCTCGGCGACCTGCTGGCGCAGGATCTTGGGCTGGAGCTGGTCGTCGGCGGCGCCGACGCACGAAGCCGCAGGGTCGCCGGCGCGCACACCGTGGAGATCGATCACCCGTCGACCTGGCTCGAGCGTGACTGGATCATGCTGACGACCGGCGCCCGCCTGCGCCACAGCGCCGACGCGCAGCGCCGGTTGATCGCCGAGCTTTCAGAGACCGGGGCGGCCGCGATGGGCTTCGGCTTGGACGTCGTGTTCAAGGGCATCCCGCCGGCGCTGCGCGACGAGGCCCAGCGGCTGGGCTTCCCGGTGTTCGCGGTGCCGCTGCTGACGCCGTTCCGCGACATCGTCAGCGCGGTCAACAGCTCGCTGCTCAGCAGCGAGGTGCGCGTGCTCCAGCGGCTGTCGTCGCTCCAGCTGTACCTCATGGACGCGCTCAAGTCGAACAACCCGCGCACCGCGGTGCTGGAGCGGCTGTCGGCGTTCGTGGAGGCGCCGGTGACGCTGTTCTCCCCGAGCGGCGAGGTCATCGAGTCGACCGGCGCGATTCCCGCCGCGGAGGTCTGGAGGCAGATCGTCCAGCGCCCCGCCGCGCTCGTGCAGCTCGAGCACGGCGGCTGGTCGACGATCGCCACCCCGGTCCACATGGGCACGCCGCTGCCCGCGTGGCTGGCGGTGTCGACCGACCGGATCTCGTCGACGGCGCGGCTGACGCGCGCGGCGGCGCGCGCGACCGCCCCCCTGCTCGCCGCGCTCGGCCGTCTCGACGACCTGGCCGACGGGCAGCAGCAGGCGATGCGCGAGGCGCTCCTGGTCGATCTGCTCGCCGGCGACCCGGCCGACGCGACGCGCCTCGCCGCGCAGGCCGCGTCGTTCGGCATCGACGTCACGGCGACGGCGCGCATGGTGCTCGTCGCTCCCCCGCCCGCCCGCGGCACGCCGGCCCCCGACCGCGAGCTCGTCGCCGTGCTCGAGTCGCTCGGGTGGACGCTGGAGCATTGGGGCGCCGATCATCTGGCCGCCCGCCACGGATCGGGCGTCGCCGCCTTCGTGCGCCTCGATCTCGAGGGCATCCGCGCCGCGGTGGAGGACGTGCTCGGACACCACCCCGGCTGGTCGGCGGGCATCGGCCGCAGCACTCACGGCGTCGGCTGCCTGCGCGACTCGCTGCGCGATGCGACGCTTGCCGCGCAGCGCGCGACCGCGACGAGCGATCCGCCTGTGCTCGCCTACGACGACTTCGACCTCGCGACGCTCGTGGTGGCCGAGTCGGCGTCCGACCGGGTCCAGCCCAAGATCGACGGGCTGCTGCGCGAGCTCGACAAGCACCCGACGATCCTCGCCGCCGTGTGCGCCTACTTCGATCACGACCTCGACGTCATGCGGACCGCCAAGGCGATGCATCTGCATCACAACTCGCTGCGGTACCGGCTCGGCCGCGCCGAGCAGTTCCTCGGTCGCTCGCTCAAGGAGCCGGCCACGATCGCCTCTCTGTACCTGGCGCTCACCGCGCGCGCGGCGCGTTGAGCCCTGCCCACGACAACCAAAGGTGAGACGCCGGCACCGGCAACTCGTCCCGACAGAGGAGCAACCCATGGGCACCACCGTCCGCAGCCTCCAGAACTTCGTCGGCGGCACGTACGTCGACCCGGCCGCCGAGGCGACCTTCGCGGTCGTCAACCCCGCCACCGGGGAGGCGATCGCGGACGAGCCGCTCTCCTCCGCACAGGACGTCGACCGCGCCGTCGAGAGCGCACGCGACGCCTTCTCCTCCTTCAGCCGGACCACGCCCGCCGATCGGGCGGCGATGCTCCTCGGACTCGCCGACGCGCTCGAGCGGCACTCCGACGAGCTCACCGAGCTCGAGGTCGACAACGCCGGCAAGCCGATCGAGGCGTTCAGGGCCGACGAGATCCCGGTGATGAGCGACTGCCTGCGGTTCTTCGCGGGCGCGGCGCGGACGATGCAGGGACCTACGGCCGGCGAGTACCTCGAGGGCTA
>JANJUA010000224.1 GCA_024710825.1 Solirubrobacteraceae bacterium | reverse complement strand
CTCGGCACCGCCGCCAAGCACCGCGGGGAAGTCCGCTCCGCCGCCGCGCGCGGCCGGCGCGCCGGCGCCGTCGGCGCACGAGCGGTCCGAGCCCGCGGCGGGGGCCGACGCGCTGGACCTCGGCTCGCTCGGCGGGGCGGTGATGGCCGAGCGCCTCCGGGACCCACGCCGCCTGGCCGGCCTGCTCGCGTTCGTCGCGGTCGTCGCCTACTGGCTGGGGCGCCGCCGTGGCCGCTGACGGCCGCCGCTAGCCCTCCGTCGAGCCGAGCGGGGCCGCGCTGCGTCCCTTGCGCTCGGCGGCCTTCTCCCGCGGCGTCTCCTCGGCCTTGGCGCCCGCCGCAGCCGGCTTCCTGGTGCGCCGCATCTCGGCCGTCGTCGGCTGCGTGCCGGTGCGCGGGCGAGCGTTCGCCTTGGCGCCGCGCGCGGCCGCCGCCGGGCGCGGCTTGCGCGGCGGCGTGCGGGGAAGGCGCAGCAGGCTCTGGACGCCGCGTACCTCGGGGACCGAGCGGACGCGCGCCTCCAGGTCGAGCACCTGCTCCGGACGTCGCACCTCGCCGCGCAGCTCGACGATCCCGTCGACGACGGTGACGACGACCTGCCCCTTGTCGGCCTCGGCGCCGCGGAAGACGGTCGACTCGACCTTCGCCTTCAGCGTCGCGTCGTCCATCTCCCGCTTCGGCTCGGGGTTGCCGCGCAGCATGCGCCGCGCCGCCCCGCCCGCCGCGACGGCCGTCTGCACTCCCAGGCCCGCGGCCCCGCGGACGAGCTTGGTGGTCTGTCGGAGGATCGTGTTCATCCCCCGCGGCTGCCCGCCCCGCCTGTCCGGCAAACCGCACTCGGAAGAGGGCACGTGCCGTAGATCACGAATGTGGCATCCATGACCAGCAAGATCGACATCGGCGCCGTCGTCTCGAAGACGTTCGGCACCTACGGGCAGTACGCGGGAGTGCTCCTTCCCGTGGCGGCGGGGCTGTTCCTCATCGAGGCGCTCTTCCGCTGGCTCAGCCTCGACAGCACGGGCCTCGCGATCGTCGCGGCCATCGTGGGCATCGTGCTCAGCACGCTCTACACCGGCATGGTCGTCGAGCTCGTCAACGACACGCGCGACGGTCGTCTCGACCAGTCCGTGGGAGGGCTGATCAGATCGGTCGGGCCGGTGGTCCTGCCGCTGATAGGCCTCTCGATCGTCGTCGGCATCGCCGTCACGATCGGCTTCATCCTGATCGTCATCCCGGGTCTGATCCTCATCACGATCTGGGCCGTCGCCGCGCCGGCCGTCGTCGTCGAGCGCCACGGCATCTTCGGCGCTCTGGGCCGCAGCCGCCAGCTCGTCAAGGGCAACGGCTGGCAGGTCTTCGGCGTCATCGTCCTGTTCTTCCTCATCTTCGTCGTCATCGGACTGGTGCTCGGCATCATCGGCGCGGCCATCGGCGACGGCGGCGAGGTGGTGCTCGGCTGGATCGGGTCGGTCATCACCGCCCCGCTCGTGGCGCTCGCTGCGGCGATCCTGTTCTTCGAGCTCAAGGGAGCCCACGGCGAGGGCGCGGGCGCGGCCGTGGGCGCCGGCGGATTCGCCGCACCGGAGGCGTCGCGCGACGCGCCGCCCCCGCCGCCCCCGGCGCCGGGCGTCTGATGCCAGGGCGTGCCGTCACTTCTCGTCCGTGGTGGATGGGAATCGACGTCACGTCAGAAACCGGACGGCGGATGTGAGAGGCCGAGCGCACGTCTGGCGGCACGACCCCCTGGTGATCTAGGGTCCCGCCGGACATGCGCGAGGCATCTCTCACCCGCCGCGAGCTCGTCGCCGGCGGCGCCGCGCTCGTCGCCTCGTCCTGGCTGCTCGCCGGCAGGGCCGGCGCGCAGGCGTCGCCGTCGCTGCGGGCGCTCGCGCGCGAGGTCAAGGGTCCCGTGCTCACGCCGCGCGACTCGGCCAGGCTCGTCTTCAACGAGCGCTACGCCGACATTCGCCCGCTCGCCGTCGTGCAGCCGGTGAACGCCGCGGACGTCCAGGCCTGCGTGCGCTGGGCGGCGCGGCGCAACGTGCGGATCACCGCCCGCTCCGGCGGGCACTCCTACGCCGGCTACTCGACCGCGCGCGGGGGCCTCGTCGTCGACCTGCGCCGCCTCGCCTCCGTCTCGCTCAGCGGGCGCACCGTCACCGCCGGCCCCGCGACGCATCTCATCGACCTCTACGCGAAGCTCGCGCGCCGCAACGCCACCGTGCCCGGAGGCTCATGCCCGACGGTGGGCCTCGCCGGCCTCGCGCTGGGCGGCGGCATGGGCCTCGCCGGCCGCCGCTTCGGCCTCACCTCCGACAACGTCACCGCGCTGCAGATCGTCACCGCCGACGGGCGCGTGCGCCGCTGCGACGCCGACACGAACGCCGACCTCTTCTGGGCCTGCCGCGGCGGGGGCGGCGGCAACTTCGGCATCGTCACCAGCCTGCAGCTCCGCGCTCACCGGGTGTCGAGCGCCGCCTGGTTTCAGATCTCCTGGCCGCTGTCACAGGGCGAGGAGGCGCTGGCCGCCTGGCAGCAGCTCGCGCCCGCCGCGCCCAGCGCCCTCACGTCGATCTTCACCATCGCCCAGGGCCGCGTCTCCGCCGCCGGCCAGTGGTTCGGCGGCGAGGCGTCGCTGCGCCGGCTGCTGGGACCGCTGACCCGCGTCGCGGGCGCCTCGCTGAGCACCGGCAGCGCCGGCTATCTCGCGATGATGCAGCGCTGGGCCGGCTGCGCGGGTGAGACCGTCGAGGCGTGCGGCGCGTTTCGCCCGGAGCGCTTCGACGCCGGCTCGGCCTACGTGTCCAAGCCGCTGTCGGCCCGCGCCCGCGCGATCGCCGTCGCCCAGGCGCAGCGCGGCGGCGGGACGCTGCTGCTGGACGCGTACGGCGGCGCGATCAACAAGGTCAAGGCGGACGCCACCGCGTTCGTGCACCGCGACGAGCTCTTCTGCATCCAGTTCTACTCCGGCAGCTCGAACGCCGACTGGCTGCGCTCCGCCCAGCGCGCGCTGCGCCCCTACACCTCCGGCGCCTACCAGAACTACATCGACCCGCAGCTGCCCAACTGGGAGCAGGCGTACTACGGCGCCAACCTCGCGCGGCTGCGGGAGATCAAGCGGGCGGTCGATCCCGACCGCGTCTTCCGCTTCCGTCAGGCGCTCTGAGCGGCGCGGACGAGCGCCGCGGCCTCGAGCTCCGCGCCGGCGGCCATCTGCTCGACTCCGTCGACGATCCCCGGATCGGCGCAGAAGCCGAAGCACAGCATGTCGCCCATCGAGACCGCCGCGACGCGCAGCGCGTGGCGCTCGCCGATCTCGGCGATAGAGTGCAGCGCTCGCACCGGGGCTCCGAGCACCCGCACCGGCCGACGCGGCCCGGGGACGTTGGAGACGCTGACGGCGAACCGCCGCGGGCTTGCCTCGACGCGCTGGGCGAAGTCGCGCAGACGCGGCGGGACGTGCGTGAGCTCGCGCAGCAGCGCGTCCATCGTCTCGGCGTCGCGGTCGTCCTTGCGCAGGGTCGTCGCCTCGCGCACCGCCCGCAGCCGCACGACCGGATCGGGCTCGTCCAGCGGCAGCGCGACGGAGAAGAACGAGTCGCGGTTGCCGGCGTCGTCGCC
>JANJUA010000210.1 GCA_024710825.1 Solirubrobacteraceae bacterium | reverse complement strand
GTCCACGGTGAGCTTGCGGCCCTCGAGCGTGGCCGGCAGGCCGTCGATGGTCAGCGCGCCGGTCGCGCCGTCGTACGCGTAGGGCCTGCAGTCGTCGGTGACCGCGGTGCAGGTCGGCCAGGCGCTCCCGGTCGCCGCCGTGTAGACGAGGTCGGGCCCGGTGAAGTACAGGGTGCGCTGCCGGATCCCGTTGAGCGTGTAGGTCGAGCCCCAGAAGTAGCGCCCGGCGAGCGAGTTCGGGGGCGGAGCCGGGGTGGGCGCGCCGGCGCCCTTGGCGCCGAAGGCCAACCGGCCGGTCGCGACCGCCTTGCCCTTGCGGCTCACCGTCACGCGCAGGCGGCCCTGCTTGGGCCCTTTCGCGGTGCGGCGCAGGCTCACGCCGATCCGGGCGCGGTCGCCCGCCGCCAGCGGCTTGAGCTTGCGGCTGAGCCGGCCCTTTCCGGCGCCGGCGAGCCGGATCGAGACGCCCTTGGCGGCTCGCACCGAGACCGTCAGGCCGCGCTGGCTGCGCCGGCTCGCGTTGCGGACGACGATCGCCGTCGATCGCTGCTTGGTCGTCGACAGCGGCTGAGCGATCGGCTTGGCGGACACCTCGACGGGCGCCGCCGCCTCGGCGGAGGCGGTCGGGGCGACGAGCAGGGCGGTCGTCAGGGCGGTCAGCGCGGCGCGGCGCGTCGCGAGGGTGGGGACGAATCGGGACATCGTGTGCTCCAGGCGGGTCGCATGGGGAGCACGGCGGCCGGCTGGACCGATGGCGGCGCGCCCCCTCGTCATCGGAACTGAGCCGGTCATCAAAGCAGAAGGTCCGCTCGCGCAGCTTGACGCGGGCGCCGCGGAGGCGTTGAGTAGGCGGCGTGGAGTTCGTCGCCGCCGCCGACGAGTACGACCGCTTCATGGGCCGCTACACCCGGACGCTCGCTCCCGCGCTCGTGGAAGCGGCCGGCGTCCGCGACGGGATGCGCGTGCTCGACGTGGGCTGCGGGCCGGGCGGCTTGACGGGCGCGTTGGCGGACCGGGTGGGGGAGGAGCGCGTCGCGGCGATCGATCCCGCCCCGCAGTTCGCGGCCGCCTGCCGGCAGCGCCATCCGGCGGCCGACGTGCGCGACGGCGCGGCCGAGCAGCTCCCGTGGCCCGACGGCACGTTCGACGCGACGCTGTCGTGCCTGGTGATCGGGTTCATGGCGGACCCGGACCGCGGCGTGCGCGAGATGCGGCGCGTGACGCGCGGCGGCGGCACCGTCGCCGCCTGCATGTGGGACATCGCCGAGGGCGGGATGACGATGCTCAACACGTTCTGGGGGGCGGCCCGCCGGATCGACGCGAGCCTGACCGGCGAGGAGCACAGGGCCGGGGTGACGCGCGGCGACATCGCCCACCGCTTCCGGCGCGCCGGCCTGGAGGACGTGGAGGACGGCGAGCTCGAGGCGAGCGCCGACTACGCCGGCTTCGACGACTTCTGGGAGCCTTTCACCTTCGCGGTCGGGCCTGCCGGGCAGCATCTCGCCACGCTGTCGCCCGAGCGGCGGGAGCTGGTGCGCGAGGCGTGTCGGGCGGCGCTCCCCGACGGGCCCTTCTCCCTCACCGCTCGCGCCTGGTTCGCGCGCGGCAGCGCGCCGGCCTGAGCGCGCTCCGGTCTGACGGTCCCTCGATCGCGGGACGGTTCGCTAGCGTCGTCGCCGTCTCACTTCTTCTGTCTCGGAGGCTCCGGTTGCTCCCCGCCCGTCCTGATTCGTCTCGCCCGGCCGCCCGCCGGGCGTGTGCCGTCGTTGCGGCGCTGCTCGCCGCGGTGCTCGGTGCCGGGCTCGTCGCCGCCCCCGGCGACGCCGCCTGCCGCAACGTGTGGCAGGGCCATCCCAACGGGGAGAGCGGCCTCGTGCTCGTCTGCGACGGCCTGTCCGCCGGAGGCTCGGAGTCGAAGAAGAAGGCGGCCAAGCCGAAGGCGCCCACCAAGGCGCACTACCGCAAGCTGCGCTACGTGCCGAGCGCAGCCGTCTCCGCCGAGGTCCTGACCGAGCTGGCCGACGCCACCGCGGCCGGCCCCGACGCGGAGCTGATCCGCGCCGAGGTCATGTCCGGGACATACCTCCGAGACTTCCAGGGCCCCGTGCGCGCGCTGGGCTGGTCGACTCGCGACTTCGCCGACCAGTACGCGATGGCGTACATCGTGCTGTGGGCGGTCGTCCGCAACCGCGACACGGTCTCGGACCCGGTCGCGAAGGCGGTCCGCGCCGACCTCCGCAAGCGCCTGGCGCTCGACGGCTCCGTGCGCCGCGCCGGCGACGCCGCCAAGCAGGCTCATGTCGAACGCCTCGCCGCCTGGAGCGTGATCCTGGCCAGCGATCGCAACCGCGCCAAGGCCAGCGGCGATCCCGAGGCGATGGAGCGCGTCCGGCGCTCCGCACGCGACCTCGCGCGTCAGCGCGACGCCCTCGGCGTCGACCTCGCCAACGTCATGCTCAGCCGCAAGGGCGCCCTGCGCACGGCCGGCGGGCCGCGCGTCACGCGCTGATCTGGATCGCCTGCGCGCAGGCGGTCGCGTCGTTCGACCGTCGTGTCCGGCGGCCGGCGATGCCGGTGTCCAGGATCAGCCGGCCAGTCGCCGGGCCCAGTCCGCGGCGCCGTCGGTCGCCGGCGGGATCGGGAAGTTGCGATCGAACACGCCGTCGGGGTCGTACTCGGCCTTCAGCGCGCGCAGGCGCTCCAGGGTCGGGCCGGGGAACGCATC
>JANJUA010000182.1 GCA_024710825.1 Solirubrobacteraceae bacterium | reverse complement strand
CAGCAGCAGCACGCTGGTCGCCAACGGCACCAACAGCAGCGTCCCCGGCCAGTCGGCGTCGGGGAACAGCATCCAGCGGTAGGTCTCCAGCACGCCGACCATCGGGTTCAGCGCGTAGAACGCCTTGGCGGCCTCGGGCACGACGTCGAACGGATAGACGATCGGCGTGACGAACAGGCCGACCAGGACCAGGAACGGAACCGCCAGACGGATGTCGCGGTAGCGCACGTTCAGCGCGCTGAGCCACAGGCCGATGCCGAGCGCCACCGTCAGCGTCAACACCGCCAGCAGCGGGATGAGCAGGATCTGCACGGGCGGCACGACGCCGTAGATCAGCATCACGACGAAGGCGACTCCGAAGGCGGGCACGAAGTCGATCGCGGGCGGCAGCACCGCCGCGATCGGGATGATCATGCGCGGGAACCAGACCTTGCCGATCAGCTCCCGCGAGGCCACCGTCGAGTCCGACGCGAACTGCATCGCCTGCGAGAAGTACAGCCACATCACCATGCCCGTCACGGCGAACACGGGGTACGGGACCCCGGCGCCGCTCGGCACGTCGGCGTAGTGGCCGAGGAAGACGCTGAACACCGCCGCCAGCAGCAGCGGCTGGAGGATCGCCCACACGGTCCCGATCAGCGTCTGGCGATAGCGGATCGAGACGTCGCGCCGCACGAGGACGTACAGAAGGTCCCGGTACTCCCACATCTCGCGGACGTTCGGCAGCGACCAGCCGCGCGGCGGCGTTATGACCCGCTCGGACAACGGTCAGGCCGCCGCCGCGGCCATGCGATCGGCGTGCTTGGCGATGCACCCGGCGATGAAGCCCTCGTGCTCGCGCGTCCACGCCACCTGGCGCTCGAGTCCCTCGCGCAACGGCGTCGCCGCCCGGAAGCCCAGCTCGCGCTCGGACTTCTCGGTCGCGCCGAAGCGCTTGCCCGAGCGGTCCCAGTCGCGTGCCGGCGCCACCTCGACGCTGCCGTCGCCGACGATCTCCACGATCGTCTCCGCCAGCTCGCGGATCGAGGTCTCCACGCCCGAGGCGAGGTTGTAGACCCCGCCCGGCTCGCCGCGCTCGGCGCAGGCGATCAGGCCTCGCGCCATGTCCTCGACGTAGATGAAGTCGCGCGTGGCGATCCCGCCGTTGTCGAGCGGCAGCGCCTCGCCGTGCAGCGCCTTCCACACGAACGTCGGCGTGACGTTGCGCCAGACCGTGTTGACGGTGCCCCGCCAGTCGCCCGCGCCCAGCACCTCGCCGGGCCCGTAGACGTTCTGGAAGCGCGCCTTGACGACCGGCAGGCCGGCCCGCCGCCAGAAGTAGTTGCCGTACAGCTCGCCGACCACCTTGCTGATCTGGTACGGCGAGTCGAGGTACAGAGAGACCGGCGCGTCCTCCTGGGTCGCCGACGCCGACTCGAAGGTCTTCTCCGCCACCGTGCAGCCGGCGCCCGCGTAGACGACCTTGCGCAGCCCCTCCAGCTCGCTCAGGCGCAGGAACAGCTTCAGCGACGTCAGCAGGTTGTGCTCGTGGTCGGCCAGCGGATCGGCCATCGAGGACTGGTTGCCGTGGTACGTCGAGAGGTGGAAGGCCAGCTCGAGGTCGTCGGGCAGCGCCGCGAGCACCTCGTCGTCGTTGATCGACGCCTCGATGAGCTCGGCCCCGTCGGGCACGTTCTCGCGCTCGCTGGACAGCAGGTTGTCGACGACGAGCACCTCGTCGCCGCGCGCCAGCAGCGCGCGGACGAGGTTGGAGCCGACGAACCCAGCTCCGCCGACCACGAGGGTCTTCATCGAACCCGCAGCTCCTCTTCCTTGAGGTGCGTGTAGGTCTGCTCGATGCCGTGCTCCCGGTACCAGGCGATCGCCTGCGCGACGCCGTCCTCCAGCGACACGCTCGTCCTCCACGCGAAGTCGGCGTTCGTCCGCGTCGGGTCCAGCAGGATCGAGGCGGCGTCGTCGGCGGCCCGCGGGCGCACCTCGACGTCGATCGTCCCCAGGTCCAGCGCGGCCGTCGTCGCGTCGAACAGGTCCTTGATCGCCACGTCCGAGCCGCTGGAGACGTGGTAGGCGCCCGAGCCGGTCCCGGCGAGCGCCTTCGCCGCGACGTCGACGAGGTCGGTGACGAAGAGGAAGTCGCGGCGGGTGTCGGTCACGAAGCACGCCTTGTCCTGCGTCAGGCGCGAGAAGAACGTCGGCAGCGGGCCCGAGAGGTTGCGCGGGCCGTAGACGTTCGCCAGGCGCAGCGAGACCCAGTCGAGACCGGACAGCCGGATGTAGTTCTCGCCCGCGGTCTTGGAGATCGCGTAGGAGGACTCGTAGGGCAGCAGCGGGTGCTCCAGCGTGATCGGCTGCTCCAGCGGCTTGACGCCGTAGCAGAGGGCGGTCTGGAAGTAGAGCAGCCGCCGGGCGCCGACCCGCTCCGCGCCCTTGACCACGATCGCGGTCCCGAGCGCGTTCGTGCGCGCGTCCTCGGCCCAGGCGTCGGGGTCCTTGTAGGAGGCGGCGGCGTGCGCGACCGCGTCCGGCCGGAAGTCGTCGATCACCCCGTCGAAGAACGCCTCGTCGGCGATCGAGCCCTCCACGATCGTCAACCGGTCCTGCGGCGTGAGGTTGTCGCGCCGGCTCGTGGCGTAGTTGTCGACGGTGAGGACCTCGTGGCCCTCGGACAGGAGGCGATCGGCCAGATGGGAGCCGATGAAGCCGCCCCCGCCGGTGATCAGGATCTTCATGGGGTCCTTTCGGGTGCTGGTTCGGGCTCGGCCGTCTCCGCGGCGGCGCGCAGCTCGCGCGCCCGGTCGTGGAAGGTCTGCTGCCACAGCTCGAGGCTGAACAGGCCCCAGAACGTACGGCCGAACTTCGCCTCGCCGTCGAGCGCGGCGAGGACGGAGCGGTTGTCGAAGAGCTCGCGCTCGGTGGAAAAGACGTCGTGGACGTAGTCGCGGGCGTCGCCCCGCGCCCACTCGACGAGCGGCACCGGGAAGCCCATCTTGTCCTTGCGCCGCGCGACCTGCTCGGGCACCGCGGCGCGCGTGGCGCGGGCGAAGACGTGCTTCAGGCGTCCGCCGGGGAACTTCACGTCGGCGGGGATCGTCGCCGCCAGCTCGACGAGCGGATGGTCCAGCAGCGGCACCCGCGACTCGAGCCCGTGCGCCATCGAGACGCGGTCCTCGACCTGCAGCAGCGCGGGCAGCAGCGTCTTGAAGTCGAAGTGGGTCATCTTGTCGAAGTACGACTCGTGCCCCACGTTGGGCCCGTTGAAGACGTCGGAGAAGGCGTGGAACGGGTCGTAGTCGCCCTCGATGCGCACGAGCCGCTCGACGTCCGGCGCGCGGTTGACGAGCCGGAAGTAGCGGCGGTCGAGGTCCTCGAAGAGCCCCTCGCGCCAGAACTCCCGCAGCATCGGCTTGTAGTTCCGCAGCGACTGGAGCTGGGGGATGATCGACTCGTAGGTGACGACGAAGTTGCCGTTGTCGGCGGTGCCCTCGATCGCCGCCTTGATGCACTGCTCGAAGTAGGCGATCAGGTAGCGCGTGTAGCCGCCGAAGACCTCGTCGCCGCCCTGGCCGCCGAGGATCACCTTCACGTCGCGCGCGGCGGCCTGCGAGACCATGAACTGCGGGAACGAGCCCGGCCCCGCGACGGGGAAGTCCAGGTGGTATACGACCCGGGCGATCTCCCGGACGAAGTCGTCGGAGCCGATGTCGATCACGCTGAGGTCCAGGCCCCGCTCCTCGGCGACGATGCGCGCGTAGGAGGACTCGTCGTACTCGGGGCCCTCCAGGAAGCGCCCGGTGAACGCCCGCATCGGATCCCCGCCGCCGTAGATGGACGCCAGCCCGGCGACCGCGGAGGAGTCCAGCCCGCCGGAGACGTAGGCGCCGACGGGCACGTCGGAGCGCAGGTGCAGTCGCACGCTGTCGTGCAGCAGGGCCTCCACTCGCTCCTCGAACCACGTCTCCCGATGGTCCCAGTCGAGGTCGTAGTAGACCTCCCAGTAGCGCTCGTTCGTGACGGTTCCGTTGCGGATGCGCAACCGGTGGCCGGGCAGCAGCTCGCGGACCCCCGCGAAGAGGGTCTTGCCCGCCAGGCAGAACTGGAAGGCGAGGTAGTCCTTGAGGCCGTCGCGGTCGGTCTCGATCGCCGGCAGGAACGGCAGCAGCGCCTTCGCCTCCGAGGCGAAGCACAGGACGTCTCCGACCTGGGCGTAGTACAGCGGCTTGATGCCGAACCGGTCGCGCACCAGCAGCAGCTCGTCGGCCTGCTCGTCCCACAGGCCGTAGGCGAACATCCCCCGCAGCCGGTCGACCGCGCCGTGGCCCCAGCGCTCGTGGGCGCGCAGCAGCACCTCGGTGTCCGTCGCCGTGCGCCAGTCGCCGCCCAGCTCCGCGCGCACCTCGGGCCAGTTGTAGATTTCGCCGTTGTAGGTCACGACGCGCCCGCCCGGGCCGGCCATCGGCTGCCGGCCGTGCTCCGTGAGGTCGAAGATCGACAGCCGCCGATGCGCGAAGCCGACGTGCCCGTTCGGGTGCGCCCAGGTCCCGTGCCCGTCAGGCCCGCGATGGGCGATCAGGGCGCTCATCGCCGCCAGTCGGCGGTCGAGGTCGGGCACGGTCTCCCCGCGCAGGTTGATGGCTCCGGCGATACCGCACATATGGGTCAGTCCATCCAACGGGGCGGGGGTCGTGAAGTCGCGGGGACCGCGGATCGGCCACACTCCCCGGCCGTGAACGTCACGGGAATCGAGCAGGGATCGTACTTCGTGGGCCGGCTGAGCTCCGTGCTGGGGGGCCGGGACCTGCTCCCGTACCTCGGCGAGCTGCACGCCTCCGCCCTGCCGCGCCGCTTCGAGGAGCTCGTCGCCGACGAGCCGGCCTTCGAGACCAAGCGCTTCGGCTCCGTCTGGCAGCTTCGGCTGTACCGCATCTGGGTCTACTGCCTCGTCCGCGCGCTGGAGCCCCGCGTGTTCGTCGAGACGGGCGTGCTGCACGGCATGACGAGCGCGTTCGTGCTCGAGGCGCTGGAGCGCAACGGCGGCGACGGGCGGCTGATCTCCGTCGACCTGCCGTCCTACGCCGAGACCGGCCCCGCCAACGTCGACGGCTACCAGGGCACGCTGCCGCCCGGCCGCGAGCCGGGCTGGATCGTGCCGGACGAGCTGCGCGACCGCTGGGAGCTGCGCCTCGGCCCGTCGCTGGACGTGCTCCCGGGCCTGCTCGAGCGCGAGGGCGAGATCGACGTCTTCCTGCACGACTCCGACCACACGTACGAGACCATGACCGGCGAGTTCGAGCTCGCGTGGCCGCGGCTGCGCGCCGGCGGCGCGCTGATCGCCGACGACTCGACCGACAACGCCGCCTTCGCCGACCTCTGCGCCCGCGTCGGCCGGGAGCCGCTGCTCTTCCCCAACCCGAACGAGCAGCCTCACGACCGGCTCGGCGCCGGCCTCGTCCTCAAGTAGCGGCGCGCGACTGCTGCACGCAGCCGATGATCTCGCCGTTGACCTTCGGGCTCGGGGCGCCCGTCGGCACGATCTCCAGCACGTTCTCGACCACCTGCATCGCGGTGGCGGCGATCTGCGCGTACTGCTCGGGCTTCTGCTGCTGGAGCTCGATCAGCCGGTTCTGGGCGTCCTCGAAGCCGACCTGCGCGGTGGCGGCGTCCGGGAAGACGATGAACTCGACCTGCTTGGGCGCCTTCTCCGGCCCCAGCATGAGGGCGAACCCGGCGCCGCCCTGCGAGCGCGCCAGCTCGTAGGTCGGCTCGAAGACGTCGACGCGCGTGACCTGCTCGCCGCCCAGGCAGCTCTTCATCCGGTTCGCCTGGTCCGACGGCGCCGGGGCTGCGCCGTCGGGCTGCGTCGCGGCGGTCGGGACCGTGGTCCCCGGGACGGGTTCGTCGTCGCCTCCGCAGGCGCCGAGGCCGAGGGCGCAGGCGACGAGGAGCGAGAGCGTTTGGGTCTTCATCGCGGGCTGATGGTAAGAGTTGGCGGTGATGACCCAGCCGATCCGACGCTCCGCCGGGGCCAAGTCCCTGGTCCGGCGTCTGGCCGGCGCGCGGCAGCTCGGCCAGCTCGTGCGGACCGAGCCCGTGCTGCGCCTGGTGCGCGAGCTGGGCGGCGGCGAGCTGCTCGACGTGGGCAGCGGCGGGCTCGGGCTCGCCGACCATCTGGACGCTCGCTGGCACGTCACCGCGCTCGACCTCTCGTTCGAGGACTACGGCGCCTGGGCGCGGCCGCCGTCGACGCGGGCGCGGCGCGTGCTGGGCGACATCCGAGAGCTGCCGTTCCCGGACCGCTCCTTCGACGTCGTCGTCGCGCTCGACGTCCTCGAGCACCTCGACGCGGACGACCGCGGGCGCGCCCTCTCCGAGCTCGCCCGCGTGGCGCGGCGGCGCGTCGTCGTCGCGGCGCCCACCGGCGCCGAGGCGCTGGCGGCCGACCGTCGCCTGGCCGTCGCCGTCGCCGTCCCGCCGCCTTGGCTGCGCGAGCACCTCGCCAACGGCTTCCCCGAGCCCGAGGAGCTCGCGGCGCCGCTGCGCGCGCACGGGACGGTCCGGCTGCTGGGCAACGAGAGCGTCGCCGCCCACGTCACGGTCACGCGCCGCGAGCTGAGCCTGCGCTGGTTCGTGGCGACGCGGACGCTCGCCCGCGTGCTCGCCTGGGGCCTGGCCCGGGACGCGCGTTGGTCGCGGCGCGCGCTGCGCCGCATCCGGGGCGGCGACCGGCCGCCGGTCTACCGGACGGTAGCGGTGCTCGACGTCGCCGCGTCGATCTCGGCCTCGAGCTCGGCCGCCAGCGCGTCGTAGTGGAAGCGCTGCGCGATCCCGTTCGCCGAGACCTCCGCCCGGCCGTGCACGAGGTCCGACAGCGCGCGGGCGATGGCCTCCGGGTCCTCCATCGGCGCGGCGCTCCCGGCGCGCGCCTCCGTGACGATGCGCGCCGCCTCGGTCCGGTCGCCCACCACGAAGACGGGCCGGTCCGCCGCGAGGTACTCGAAGAGCTTCTGGCCCGTCTCGCTCGGGTTGCCGGTCGTGATCAGCAACAGGGTGTCGACCGCGCGCTGAAGCCGCATCGTGGCGATGCGGTCCAGCGAGCCGAGCGCGCGGGTCATGCTCGCGACGTCGGGGGCCTGGACCTGGGCGAGCTCGTCCTCGGTCAACGGCCCGGCGAACAGGACCTCGATTCGCCGCGCCGTCTCCGGGTCGCCGCGCTTCAGCGCCCGCAGACCGTCGAGCAGCGCGGCGGGGGAGCGCTTCGCGTAGCCCAGGCGGCCGGTGTAGAGCAGCGAGTGGCGCTCGGGGTCCTTGAGACCCGGCGGTGGCGGGCCGGCGAGCTCGGCCAGCTCCTCGAGGTCGAAGCCGTTGGAGACCGTCGTCGCGTGGCGGGCGCCCAGCCGCTCGCGGGCGTCGCGGGAGATCGGCTCGGTCACGGCGGTAACGCGGTCGGCGCTGCTCGTCAGCCAGGCGTCGAGGCGGGCGTCGAGCGCGCGCTGGACGCCGAGCGGGAAGTCGGCGTGGTTGCGCTCGAAGCGCCAGCCGTCGCGGATGTCGGCGATCCACGGCAGGCCGCGGCGGCGCTTCAGCGCGAGGCCGACGAGGTTCGTCGACGGGGGCGGGCCGGTGGTCCAGACGACGTCGGGGCGCTCCTCGTCGGCGATCCGCAGGGCGGCCGGGATGGCGAACGGGACCCAGGTGGCGAGCGCCAGGTCCGGCACCACGACGCCCTCGAGCTTCGACGGCGGCGCGGCCGCCGCGGCGCCCGAGCGGCCCTCGAGCGCCTCGAACGAGCCGCGGCGCCAGTTGAAGCGGGAGGCCATGAGGTCGCGGGTGCGCACGACGCGGGCGGCGCCCTCGACCGGCCCGGTGCCGCTGACCTTCGAGGTGAGGACGATCACCCGGTGGCCGCGACGGCCGAGGTACTTGGCGAACCCGGCCGTGCGGCGGGCCGCCGACAGCGGCGACGGGGGCACGAGCTGCGCGACGAGCAGGATGGTCCGCGGCATGGGCGCGTACGGTAGTCGCCGCGCATGAGCGAGCACCAGGACGTCACGGCGGTCGTGCCGTGCTTCAACTACGGGGCGTATGTCGGCGAGGCGGTCGCGTCGCTGCTCGCGCAGGACGGCGGGCCGCCGCGGGTCGTCGTGGTCGACGACGGCTCGACCGACCCGGCCACCGTCGCGGCCCTCGCCGAGCTGCCCGTGCCGGTGATCCGGCGCGAGAACGGCGGGCTGTCGGCGGCCCGCAACACCGGCTACGCGTCGACCGACACGCCGCTGCTGATCGCGCTCGACGCCGACGACCACCTGCCGCCGGGCGCGCTGCGGGCGCTGAAGCGGCCGCTGCTGGAGGACCCGGCGATCGGCTTCTCCTACGGGATCACACGGTTCTTCGGCGACTGGGACGGCGACATGGCGTTCCCGCCGCTGGACGCCTATCGGATGCTCTACCGCCACGTGGTCGGGCCGGTGGGGCTGACGCGGCGGGCGCTGTGGGAGGACGTCGGCGGCTACGACCCCGCGTTCCGCACCGGCTACGAGGACTGGGACTTCTGGCTCGGCGCCCTGGCCCGGGGGTGGCGCGGCGCGAAGGTCGACGAGGTGACCTTCCTCTACCGGCGCCACGGCGAGACGATGGTCTTCGGCGCCCGCCGCGAGTACCGGCGCCTGTACGCGCTGCTGCGCGCCAAGCATGCCGCTCTGTACGCCCGCAGGGCGGAGTTGGCCCGCCAGAGCGACGCCGGTCCGATCGAGCGGGCGATATACCGCTACTTCTGGGGCCCCAGGCCCGTTCCAGCCGCGGTGGAGCACGCGATCTACCGCCTCGTGTTCCGACGCTGACGCTACCCTCGGAGACCTTCATGCCCCTCTTGAAGCCCAACGTCGGTCGGGCCCTGAGCGCGATCGGCGCGATCGTCGTGGTTCTCGCTCTGTTCATGGCGTGGTACCACATCGTGCGACCCGACGGGTCGACCGACGACACGACGGGCTGGCAGACGTTCACGAACCTGCGCTGGGTCATCCTCGGCGGCGGCGCGCTGACGCTGCTGTCGGCGCTCGTGGCGCAGTCGCGGCCCGTGCTCGTGGGCCGGACGATCCTCGGGCTGGTGCTCGCCGCGCTGATCCTGCGACGGATCATCTTCCCGGCGGACGTCGACGGCGAGGTCACGTCGCAGATCGGGGTCTACGTCGGCTTCGTCGGCGCCCTGCTCGTCGCCGTGGGCGGCCTGGTCGACTCGGGACGCAAGGTCGTCGAGGCCTATCCCAACCTCTGGCGCCCCCCGGCGGCGGAGCTCGGCCGGGGCCAGCGCACGCTGGACGCCGGCGACGACCGCTAGCGGCCCCGGCGCGCGGAAGCGATGCGACGGGCGGCGGTCACGTGCGCGCTGGTCGTCCTGGCGCTCGGGGCGCTGTTCGTGGTGCGGCCGTTCGTCGCCGCGCAGCGCGACTACCCGGCGTCGGTGCCCTCGCCCGCCGCGCTGGCGAACGCGGAGGTCGTGCCGCTCGCGCCCGGCTCGCCCGCCTGCTTCTCGCACGCGGTGATCGAGCAGCACAGCGAGCAGGCGCGCTTCAAGCTCTACAGCCCCGAGGGGCCCGCGGGGCCGCTGCGGGTCACGCTGCGCGGCGAGGGCTACGACGCGGCCGCGGAGGTGCCGGCCGGCACCCCGGACAACACGCTCGTGAGCGTCTTCGTCCCCGCGCCGCCGACGGACATCCCGCTGCGGGTGTGCATCGCCAACGAGGGCGAGCGGGACGTCGCGCTGTTCGCCTCCGCCGACCGGACGCGCTCGCGCTCGACGGCGGTGGTCGACGGCGAGGACACCGGTCGCAGCATCTGGTTCTCGTTCTACGAGCCGCGCTCGCGGGCGATCACCGAGCGGATCCCGGCGACCGTCGACCGGATGACGGTGTTCCGTCCGGCGTGGGTCAGCGAGCCGCTGCTGTGGGCGCTGCTCGCGCTGCTCGTCGTCGGGATGCCGGCGGGGGTCGTCTGGGCGTACGTGCGGGCGCTGCGCGAGGACGAGCGCGCGGCGCCCGTCGAGGTCGACGTCAACGCCCGCCGCTCGCGCTGGCGGCGCTTCGTCGACGGGCCTTAGACGTCCTTGGCGACGGTTGAAAGTTGCGGTACGGCGCGATCGTGCTGTAAGACACCAGGTGCCTGGAGGAGGAGAGGGAGGCGTCCCGCCCAAGAGCTCCGTAGCGGCGCTCGGTGTGAATGCACCCGCCGGTCTGGGTCAGCCGGCGAGGTGCCTTTGCCGAGAACGCGCGGCATGAGGAGCGGGCGGGGCGCCGTCGCCTACGTGGTGGCGGGCCCACGTCGTTGAGCGGGGCGGGTCCGCCCCTCGCCCGTGGTTTGGATCTCGCCACCGGGAGGCGCCGCCAGATGGTGCCGCGCGCCGAGACTCGCTTGGCAGCGCCCCTGTCCGAGAGAGGTCGAATCGGCGTAGATCTCATCGAAGGAGGAAAGAGCCGGTGACCCATTCCCGTCGATGAGCTTTACGCGGTTCCATCTTGGCGAGCACCGGGGCGCGAACCGTGCCTCGACGCGCGCACCCAGTCGTCAGCAAGTCCTGGCGGCGATCTCCAACCGGCGGAGGGGACGTGATGCATCGGCGTCGTCGCGCCCGACGCGTGGTGAAGCAGCGTCTGTCTCGCTTGCGGCCCGGGTTTCTGACGTGAGGTCGATTTCCATCCACCACGGACGCAAAGTGACCACACGTCCCCGGCACGCGTCCCTCACAACGCCGAAACCTCGCGTTACGCGTCAACCGGGGTGTGGCGATCCGCCACACCCCGGACGAGATCAGGGGCGGACCTGGACCCGGACGGCCTTGGAGGCGCCCGTCTCGTAGGGCCAGCCGCCGTCGCGGCGGACGACGGTGCGGAAGCGGTACGTGGTGGGCTGTGTCGTGCGGGTGAAGCGGTAGCGGTGCGTGAAGCGCCCGGCGCGCACTCGGGTGGTGGCGAACGTCAGCCAGCGCCCGCCCTGGCGGACCTGCATCTCGACGACCTTGCGCGAGCGCCGGGGAGCCCCTCGCACCGTGCCGCGGAACCGGACGGCCTGGCCGTTGCGCAGCCGGCTGGGGGTGGCGCGAAGGGCCGCCGCCGTGCGGACGTCGACGTTCACCGCGATCGTCTGCGCCGGCTCGGCGTCGTCCTGGAACGCGCGGTAGGAGAGCCGCAGCGTGCGTGAGGGTCCGACGGGGAGGCCGAAGCTGAAGCTGCCGTCCGGCTTCGTCGTGACCGCGCCGACGCCGGCGACGGTCACCGCGGCGCCGCCGATCGGCCGGCCACCGGGCGTGAGCAGCCGGCCGCGCAGGACGGCCCGGCGCCCGTAGCGGACGCTCACGGTGGTGACGTCCCGGCCGCCCCGGCGGAGGCTGAGGGAGGCGGCGCGGGTGGCGTTGGCGCCGTTGGGACGCGCGCTGTCGGCGGGGGCGGGCGAGGATGGCGCGGGCGTCGGCGTGGGAGCTCGCGTCGGGGCGGCCGGCGCGGGGGCGCTGCCTCCACCTCCTCCGCCGCCTCCACCTCCGCCGCCGCCCGAGGCGGGCACGGCGATGGTGATGGGGTAGTCGATCGGGGAGATGCGCTGGTTGCCGGCGGCGTCCTCGACCCCGAGGCGCAGGGTGTGGGCGCCCGGCCCGAACGTGGCGAGCGGAACGGAGACGGTGTAGTCCTGCTCCGCCGTCTGGCACGGGACGGCGCGCGTGTAGCCGCCGTCGACCGCGACGCAGCTCGCGCCGCCGGCCACCTGGAAGCGATGCACCGCGGCGCCGCGCTGGAGCAGCAGATGCCGCACCCCCGAGCCGACGTCGGAGAGCCGCGCGGTCACGTTCGCCGCGGTCCCGGAGAGCGCCTCGGACGTGCCGAACAACGCGTGCGCGGGCGGCTGGGAGGCGATGACCGGATCGTGCTCGTCCGCCAGCACGATGTCGAGCTTGTCGGTGACGAAC
>JANJUA010000103.1 GCA_024710825.1 Solirubrobacteraceae bacterium | reverse complement strand
CGCTCACGGCGGCGGCGGCGCCGCCAGCGCCTCGCGCGCGGCGGCGAGCTGCTCGCGGACGCGGCCGCTCGCCGGCCCGCCCACGGAGTCCTTCGACTCCAGCCACGACGCCTGCGAGAGCAGGCTCCGCGCCTCCTCGTCGAGGTGCTCGGACTCGACGTCCGCCAGCGGCACCCCCCGCTCCACCGCCTCGCGCACGAGCCCGCCGACGATGCCGTGCGCCTCCCGGAACGGCATGCCCCGCTTGACGTAGAGGTCCGCGATGTCGGTCGCCGCGATGAGGTCGTCGGAGGCCGCCTGCGCCATCCGGTCGCGATCGAAGACGGCGCCCTCGACCATGCCCTGCGCGGCCGCGAGCGCGAGCTCCAGCGTGTCCACCGCGTCGAAGAGCGGCTCCTTGTCCTCCTGCATGTCCTTGTTGTAGGTCAGCGGCAGGGCGTGCATCACGCCGTGGAGCGCGGTGAGGTGCCCGACGACCCGCGGTGCCTTGGCCCGCAGCAGCTCGGCCGCGTCCGGGTTCTTCTTCTGCGGCATGATCGACGACCCGCTGGACCAGGCGTCGGGCATGCGCACGAAGCCGAACTCGCTCGAGGACCAGATGACGAGCTCGGAGCCCAGCCGCGACAGGTGCGTCAGGCAGGTCGCGGCCGCCGCGAGGTAGTCGAGGACGAAGTCGCGGTTGCTGACCGCGTCGATCGAGTTCGGCGCGACCTCCGCGAAGCCGAGCTCGTCGGCCACCATCCGCCGGTCGGTGGCGAAGTTCACGCCCGCCAGCGCGCCCGCGCCGAGCGGCAGCCGCGCCACGGACCGGTCGCGCACGAACGCGAAGCGCTCGCGGTCGCGCAGCAGCATCCAGACGTACGCGAGCAGATGGTGAGCGAGGTAGACGGGCTGGGCGCGCTGGAGATGCGTGTAGCCGGGCAGCGGCACGTCGAGGTGGCGCTCGGCGCACGCGATCAGCGCCGCCGCCAGGCCCTCGATCCGCTCGATCGCCGCCGCCGCCTCCTCGCGCACGAAGAGCGAGACGTCCGTCGCCACCTGGTCGTTGCGCGAGCGGGCCGTGTGGAGCTTGCCGCCCACCGGCCCGACGAGCTCGGTCAGCCGCCGCTCGACGGCCATGTGGATGTCCTCGTCGTCCTCGGCGAACGGGAAGGCGCCGTCGCGCAGCTCCTCCTCCACGCGCGTCAGGCCGTGCAGCAGCTCGTCGCGCTCGGCCTCGGTCAGCACGCCGGCCGCGGCCAGCATCCGGGCGTGGGCCCGCGAGCCGGCGAGGTCCTGCGGCCACAGCCGCCGATCGAACCCCAGCGACGTGTTCATCCGCCGGAAGTGCGGGTGCTGCGGCTCGGCGAAGCGGCTCATGCGCCCAGCACCTCCCGCAGCCCCTCGGCGACCTGCTCGACCTGCGACTCGCGCAGCTCGGGGAAGAACGGCAGCGCGACCGAGCGCGCGGCGACGTCCTCGCAGACGGGGAACTCGCCCTCTCGATGGCCGTAGGTCTCGCGGTAGAAGCTCATGAGGTGGATCGCCGGTAGGTAGGGCTTGGACTGGATGCCGCGCTCCAGCAGCGCGCGGATGACGGCGTCGCGGTCGACGCCTCGCGGCAGCTGGACGACGAAGACGAACCAGCCGCGGCGCTCGTCCCCCGCATCCTCGCACGGCAGCTCGACGCCCTCGATCCCGGCGAGCGCCTCCCGGTACCAGTCCGCCACGCGGGCGCGCGCCGCGAGCATCCCGTCGAGCCGATCGAGCTGCGCGATGCCGATCGCCGAGGCGAGGTCGGTCAGGCGGTAGTTGAAGCCGAGCCGGTCGTGGTCGAGCCAGTCCATGTCGGGGGCCCGGCCCTGGTTGCGCTCGGAGTCCAGCCGCCGCTTGACCGCCTCCGAGCCGGTGACGACCATGCCACCCTCGCCGGTCGTCATCTGCTTGTTGGCGTAGAAGGCGAAGACGGCCGGGTGGCCGCGTCCGCCGACGCCGACGCCGTCGGCGTGGACGGCGCCGAGCGCCTCGCAGGCGTCCTCGACGAGCGGCAGCCCGAGGCGCTCGAGCGCGGGCGTGTCGGCCGGGTAGCCGAAGATGTGGACCGGCAGGATCGCGGTGGTGCGCGAGGTCACGGCGGCCGCCGCGGCGTCGGGCGACAGGTTGAGCGTGCGCGGGTCGACGTCGGCGAAGACGGGCTTCGCGCGCTCGTAGGCGATGACGTTCGCGCTCGCCACGAACGACAGCGGCGAGGTGACGACCTCGTCTCCGTCGCGCACGCCGACCGCCCGCAGCGCGAGGTGCAGGCCGGCCGTCCCGCTGGACACCGCGCTCGCGTGCGAGGCGCCGACGCGCGCCGCGAAGCGCCGCTCGAACTCCGGCACGCGCGGCCCGAGCGAGAGCTGCCCGGAGCGCAGCACCTCGACGACCGCCGCCTCCTCCTCGGCGCCCAGGACCGGGCGCGCCAGTGGGATCACGTGCGGACCCGCGCGGGCTGCATCGCGTGCTCCAGCGAGTCGACGAGCGCCTCCCACGACGCTGCGATGACGTTCTCGTTGACGCCGATCGAGCCCCACACGGTCTCGCCGTCGGACGTGTCGAGCAGCACGCGCGTGACCGCCCCGGTGCCCTTCGTCTCGTCGAGGATGCGGACCTTGAAGTTCACGAGCTCGAGGTCGCCGAGGTGCGGGTGGCGCTCCGCGAGCGCGTCGCGCAAAGCGCGGTCCAGGGCGTTCACCGGGCCGTTGCCCTCCGCGGTTCGCACGTAGCGCTCCCCGTCGATCCAGATCTTGATCGTCGCCTCCGTCTCGACCTTGCCGTCGGCGCGCTGCTCGACGATGCAGCGCCACGACTCCAGCCTGAACAGCGGCTCGTAGACGCCCGCCTCCTTGCGCAGCAGGAGCTCGAACGAGGCGTCGGCCGCCTCGAACTGGTAGCCGGCGTGCTCGAGCGCCTTGACTCGGTCGATGACGTGCGCGGCGTCGACGTCGAGGTCGAGCGCCTCCGCCTTGTCGACCACCGTGGCGCGGCCCGCCAGCTCGCTGACGAGCAGCGCCCGCTCGTTGCCGACGAGCGCGGGCTCCATGTGCTCGAAGGTCGTCGCGTCCGCCCGCACCCCGGCCACGTGCATGCCGCCCTTGTGCGCGAAGGCGACCCTGCCGACGTACGGCTGCTGCGGGTCGGGCGCGCGGTTGAGCAGCTCGTCGACGAAGTGCGCCGTCTGCGTCAGGCGCCCGAGCTGCTCGGGGGTGAGCACCTCGCGGCCCATCTTCGTCTGGAGGTTGCCGATGATCGAGACCAGGTTCGCGTTGCCGGTGCGCTCCCCCACGCCGTTCATCGTCCCCTGGACCTGGACCGCTCCCTGCTCGACGGCGGCGAGCGTGTTCGCCACGCCGCACTCGAGGTCGTTGTGGCAGTGGATGCCGAACCGCCCCCCGACGTCCGCGCAGGCCGCGGCGATCTGCGCGGGCAGCGACGAACCGTTCGTGTCGCACAGGACGACGGTCTCCACGCCCGCCCCGCGCGCCGCCTCGACGCAGCGCAGCGCATAGTCGCGGTCGGCGCGGTAGGCGTCGAAGAAGTGCTCGGCGTCGTAGATCACGCGCTTGCCCTGCGCGACCAGGAAGGCGATCGACTCCGCGATCATCGCCAGGTTCTCCTCCGGCGAGACGCGGACGACCTTCTCGAGGTGCAGCCTCCACGTCTTGCCGACGATCGTGCAGACCGGCGCGAAGGAGTCGGCCAGCACGCGCAGGCCGTCGTCCTCGGCGGCGCCCACGTCGCGGCGCCGGGTCATGCCGAACGCGGCGATCTCGACGTTGGAGAAGCGCTCGCCCGCGAGACGCTCGAAGAGCTCGATCTCCTTCGGGTTGGAGGAGGGGAAGCCGGCCTCGACGAGGTGCACGCCGAGCTCGTCGAGCTTTCCGACGACGCGCACCTTCTCCTCGGCGGTGAGGGACATGCCCTCGCCCTGCATGCCGTCGCGGAGGGTGGCGTCGTAGAGCTGGATGGTCATGGGAGCGGTCTTTCGGTCAGGTGGTCGGCGGAGTCGGCTGGTGCGGCGGCCGGCGCGTGCTCCGCCGGTCGCCTAGCCAATTCGCGCAGAGACCTCGATCGGGTCGAGCCACTCCCGGTAGCGCTCGGTACGCCCGTGCAGCGCGTCGTCGAACGCGTCCTGCACCGCCCGGGTTATCTCGCCCGGAGAGCCGTCGCCGACCGGGTGATCGTCCACCTCGCGCACCGGCACGAGCTCCGCCGCGGTCCCGGTGAGGTACACCTCGTCGGCGAGGTACAGCTCGGAGCGGCCGATGTCGCGCTCGACGACCTCGAAGCCGAGGTCGCGCGCGATCTGGATCGCCGAGCGACGGTTGATGCCGTCGAGGATCGAGGCGGTCTGCGGCGGCGTGTGGATCACGCCGTCGCGCACGACGAAGACGTTCTCGCCGGAGCCCTCGCACACGTGGCCGTGGTCGTCGAGGAGGATCGCCTCCTCGTAGCCGGCCTTGTGCGTCTCGATCTTGGCGAGGATCGAGTTGAGGTACTGGCCGGAGGCCTTGGCCTGCGGGACGAGCGAGTCGGGGCTGATGCGCCGCCAGCTCGACACCTTCGCGCGGACGCCGTTGGACTTGCCCTCCTCGCCGAGGTACGCGCCCCACTCCCACACGGCGATGCAGACGTCCACCGGGGCCTCGAGCGGGAAGAGGCCCATCGTCCCGTAGCCGCGGAAGGCCAGTGGGCGGATGTAGCAGGAGCGCAGGCCGTTGCGGGAGATGAGCTCCTTCGTCGCGGCGCGCAGCTCCTCGGACGAGTACGGCATCGGCATGTAGTACAGGCCGGCCGACCTCTCCAGCCGCTCGTAGTGCTCGGCGTGGCGGAAGATCGCGGGGCCCTGCTCGGTCTCGTAGCAGCGGATCCCCTCGAAGACGCCGGTCCCGTAGTGCAGGCCGTGCGTGAGGACGTGGACGGTCGCGTCCTCCCACTTGACGAACTCGCCGTTCATCCAGATCAGCTCGGTGGGCTTCACTTGAGGTGCTCCAAGACGGCTTCGGTGGCCTGGTCGGTGGTGGCGTCACCTCCCAGGTCGGGGGTGCGCAGACCGTCCTGCAGCGTACGGTCCACGGCCGATTCTAGGGCGTCGGCCTCGGCGCTGGACCCGAACCCGTGGCGCAGCATCATCGCCGCGGACAGGATCGTGGCCAGCGGGTTGGCGATTCCGCGCCCCGCGATGTCCGGCGCGGAGCCGTGGACGGGCTCGAAGAGTCCCGGCCTGCCCTCCTCGCCGAGCGATGCGCTCGGCAGCATCCCGATCGAGCCGGTGATCATCGCCGCCTCGTCGGAGAGCATGTCGCCGAACAGGTTCTCGGTGACGATCACGTCGAAGTCCGCCGGCCGGGCGATCAGCTGCATCGCGGTGTTGTCGGCCAGCATGTGCTCGAGCGGGACGTCGGGATACGTGTCGCGCCCCACGCCGACGACGACCTCGCGCCAGAATCGCGAGGTCTCCATGACGTTGGCCTTGTCGACGCTCGTGACCTTGCGCCGCGCCGCGCGGAACGCGACGTGCGCTATCCGCTCGACCTCGGGTCGCGTGTAGGCGCACTCGTCGATGGCGCCGTCGGCGTTGCGCTCCTTGCGGCCGAAGTAGATCCCGCCCGTCAGCTCGCGCACGACGAGCAGGTCGGTGCCCTCGATGCGGTCGCGCTTGAGCGGACTGGCGTCCAGCAGCGCCGTCAGCGGCTTCACCGGCCGCAGGTTGGCGAACAGGCCGAGCGCCTTGCGCAGGCCGAGCAGCCCCTGCTCCGGGCGCGGCTTGGCCGGGTCCGTCGTGTCCCACTTCGGCCCCCCGACGGCGCCGAGCAGCACGGCGTCCGCGGCTTCGCAGGCGGCCAGCGTCCGGTCGGGCAGCGGATTCCCGTCCGCGTCGATGGCGGCGCCGCCGATGAGATGCGTCTCGTAGTCGAAGTCGCCGACGCGGTCGAGCACGCGGGTCGTCGCGGCGACGACCTCGGGGCCGATGCCGTCGCCGGGCAGCAGGACGACGTTCATGCGAGAGCCAACGTGTTCGGGCCGTCGCGCTCGCCGTCGCGCTCGTAGGCGGCGATCGCCTCCTCCTGCCGGAGGGTGAGGGCGATGTCGTCGAGCCCGTTGACGAGACGGTGATGGGTCTCGTCGTCGAGCGTGAACGGCACCTCGTTGCCGTCGAAGCGCACGACACGGGCGGGCAGGTCGATCTGAGCCTCGCCGTGGCCCATGATCGCCGTGACGACGTCGGCCGGCAGGACGACCGGCAGGAGCCCGATCTTCGTGCAGTTCGAGTAGAAGATGTCGGCGAA
>JANJUA010000095.1 GCA_024710825.1 Solirubrobacteraceae bacterium | reverse complement strand
GTCGCTGCGGTAGCCCGGACGGAGATTCTCCAACCGCCATACCCGGCCAGGCTGTTGCCGGTCCACGATTGAATACCGGTCAAACCCAAAACGGTATTCCGGGTTCATCTCCATGCTCCAGCGGTTCGAGTAGGCGCCAATCAGCACCGCCGGCGACGTCCGGAGGTCGGCAAACGCCACCTCTCTGCCGATCCGGATCTGCACCGGCCGCCCTAGTCGGCTGAACAGGGCCGTGAAATGGCTCGCCGCGTACGCATCACCCACCCCGACATACTGGTCGAGACTCTCGATCAGGCCGCGCCGGCCCATTTGCCGGGGATCCGGATCCTCCGGTCCCGCACCGGCCGCCGGACGGTCCAGTGGCGGGAGCGGGTCGGCGAGCAGATAGACCAGCGGATTCGCCAGGCAGATCAGTACCGGCTGCCGCGCATCCAGCAGCGGCCCCCAGAACTGCTCAAAGACCCGTTCCGGTCCGGACGGCCTCAAAACCAGTGCCGCGGCCAGAATCGCCAGGAACACGAGCGAGGCTGGCACTATCCATCGCCGGCCTCGTCTCACGGCGTCGGCCGACATCTTCGCCTCGACTGCGATTTGCGGTGAACGAACCCACCGGAACTCGGCATGATAGCTGCCCGCCGGGACATGAATCATGACATCCGGAGGAGGCGTTTCCATGTGATATTGCGCTAACCTCTTCCGGACTTCGTTCGCCGCTACCCGGACCGTCGCGTCCTCGCCCTCCGGGCCGCCGATGCGGGCCAGGCGCTCCATGAGCTGCGTCGAGCGCACGATGGTGAAGGGCACCCCGGCGGAGCGGATGGCGTCCTCCTGCGCGACCTTCGCCCGCAGGTAGCCGCTCTCCGGCAGGCGGTCGCAGCCGACGATCGAGAGCGCCACGTGGTGGCGTGCTCCCGCGCGCCGACCCGCTCGGAGGGCGTTGCCTGTGACGGTCGCGAAGAACCGCCGGACCTCGTCGTCCTCCCACGCCGGAGCGTCGGACACGTGGATGACGACGTCGGCGCCGGCCATCGCCTCGTCGAGCCCGTGGCCCGTGAAGGCGTCGATGCCGAACGCGGGCGAGGCGGCGACGGCCCGGTGACCGGCCTCGTAGAGCGCGGTCATCACCTTGTCGCCGATCAGTCCGCTGCCGCCGACCACGACGATCCTCGGGCTGCCTGCTTGTCGGTTGTGGTGTTCCATGCACCGAAAGACCGCGGAAGCGGGGCGAGCCGTGACACGGCGCTGATCCGGGCGCCGGCTCGGTCCCGGACTCGCGCCGCGTCAGGAGGAGGCGGCCAGCCTCTGCGCGCCGAAGGCCTGCTCGTCGAGAAGCTGGTGGAGCAGCTCCTCGGCCAGGCGATGGTCGCGGCGCGCGCGGACGTCGAGCCGCACGCCGCCGGCGCCGGCTCGCAGCTCGGGATGCCGCGCGAGGAGGGTGGCCACCCGCTCGGGCGCAACGGCGACGGTGAGGACGCCCGCGGCGGTGTCCAGGACCGCCGCGGTGCGCCCGTCGAGGCGGCTGCGCAGGACAACGCGGTCGCGCCGGGTCTCCGACCGCAGCCGCGGCCAGGCGCCGATCCTGCGCAGCAGCTCGGGCGCGTCGGCGGCCGGGTCCCAGCCGTCCTCGGGCAGAGGCTCGACGGCGGCGGAGCCGAGCCGGAGACCGCGGGTCATCTCGCGGCGACCGGTCGGGAGGTCGCGCCGGCGCGGGCGGCTTCGAGGACGAGCTCGGCCACCGCGCGCGGCCGCGACACGCCGATGGCATGGGACGCGCCGCCGATCGCGAGCGTCCGGATCGCGCCGGCGCGGGCGGCCATGTGGCGCTGCAACGCGGCCGGGATGTTGCGGTCCTCGTCACCCCAGGCGAACCAGCAGGGCAGCTGCCGCCAGAGCGGACGGTCGCCGGAGGGCTCGACGAGCGCCTCCTGCGTCACCGGGCGCTGGGCGGCGGCCATCCGGGCCGCCGCCGCCGGTGGGACGTCCGCCGCGAACTGCTCGCCGAACAGCTCCGGCCGGATGTACAGGTCGGTCGTGCCGTCGGCGCGCGGAACCGGCCGCAGCGCCTCCCCGAGCGTGCTTCCGGGGAACATGCCCGACAGCGTCAGGCAGCTCTCGCCGGCCTCCGGGGCGAAGGCGGCGACGTAGACCAGCGCCGCGATCTCGCCGACGGACGGGTCGACGTTCGAGATGACGCTGCCGCCGTAGGAGTGGCCCACCAGGACCACCGGGTCGTCGATGGTCCGGACGAGGTCGCCGATCGCCGCGGCGTCGGCGGCGACGCCGCGCAGCGGGTTGGCGGCGGCGATCGTCGGGTGGCCGCTCTCCCGCAGCGCGTCGATCACACCACCCCAGCTGGCCGACTCGGCGAACGCTCCGTGGACGAGGACGATCGTGGGCGGCATGACGAGGCTCCTTGCGTTGCGGTGTGCATCGACGTAGACCGGGCGGCGTCGCCCGTGGTGACAGCCCGCGCGGCGACGCGCAGCTCCTCGCGCGCGGCGAGCTCCCCGCGCTGCGCCGCCGCCGCGAAGGCGTCCAGGAACCGCCGCCGGGCCCGGACGTCGACCCGGCGGTCGCCTTCCCCGGCAAGGCGGCGGCGAGCGCGGACGCCGAGCTGCCGGGCGTTGACCTCCGTGATCCCGAGCAGCTCGCCGATCCGCCGGTGCGGGTAGTCGAACGCCTCGCGGAGGACGTATACGGCGCGCTCGGCCGGAGACAGGCGTGCGAGCAGCAGGTCGGTCGCGTGATCGAGCGCCGCGCGCCGGTCGGCGTGCGCCCCCGGATCGGCCTCCGGGTCGGCCACGTCGGGGCGTGGCGATCCGATCGGCGTCTCGTGGCGCGAGCGGGCGGACCGGACGACGTTGATCGCCAGGCGCGTCGTCGTGGTGGCCAGGAACGCCGCGGAGTCGCGCACCTGGCCGCGGTCCGCGCATTGCCAGCGGATCCAGGCGTCCTGCACGACGTCGTCGGCATCCGGGGCGCTTCCGAGCACGCGATAGGCGATGCCGAAGAGGCGCGGCCGGACGGACTGGAAGGTGGCCGTGTCGCGCTCCGAGACGGTCGCGGTCGCGGCGATCATGCCCTCACGCTCCCGGGCGGGGCGCCGACGAGACCGGCCGTGACGGCGCGCGCCTGCGCCTCGGGCTCGCGGTGCGCTCGCAGGCGACGCACGAGCAGGTACGGAGACGCCAGCAGCGCAGCCACCGCGGCCACGAGCAGCGCCCCGACGGCAACCAGGACCGCGAGCGTGACGAGCAGCGCGAACGGCCCGGTGAGCATCAGCGCGAGCAGCAGCCAGGGGCCGAGCAGGGCGGCCGCGGGCGGCCCGGCGACCGGGATGACCTCGACCAGCGGTTGAATTTCCCGGAGGATCTCGCGGGCGGTCGGCCGCCGCGGTCCGAGGGGGTCTGTGGTGAGCATGCCGCGAGCTTGCGCCGTCGGGTCGCGGATCTCGTCAGGGTCGGGCACCGGTCGGGTCCCCAGTCTGCGCCCCGGGGGGCACGCGCGTCCCCCGCCCGGTCACGGATCGCCGCCCGAGGACGGTCCCTCTGTCACCGGCGCGCCCGAACCGGTCGGGCGCGTGACCGAAGGGAGCACCATGAGCATCGTCGTCATCGGCGCCACCGGCCGCGTCGGCTCGAAGGTCGTCGCCAAGCTCGCCGAGCACGGGCACGACGTGGTCGCCGTCTCGCCCGCCTCGGGCGTCGACACGGTGACCGGCGAAGGCCTCGCCGGCGCCCTGGCGGGCGCCGAGGCGGTCGTCGACGTCTCCAACTCGCCGTCCTTCGAGGATGCGGCCGCGCTGGAGTTCTTCGAGACCTCCACGCGCCATCTGCTCGAGACCGAGTACGACGCCGGCGTGCGCCACCACGTCGCGCTGTCGATCGTCGGCGCGGAGCGCATCCCCACGAGCGGCTACCTGCGGGCGAAGGTCGCGCAGGAGCGGCTGATCGTCGAGTCCGGGGCCCCGTACTCGATCATCCGGGCGACGCAGTTCTTCGAGTTCGCCGAGCCGATCGCCGAGTCCGCCACGCGGGACGGCGTCGTACGCCTGCCGTCCGCGCTGGTCCAGCCCGTCGCGGCGGACGACCTCGCCGCCGTCGTGGCCAGGACGGCGGTCGGGGAGCCGCTGTTCGACGTCCTCGAGGTGGGCGGCCCGGAGGCGTTCGGCCTGGACGAGTTCGTCCGCCGCGGTCTCGCCGCCGCCGGCGACGGGCGAGCCGTCGTCACCGATCCGCAGGCGCCGTACTTCGGCGCCGTGCTGGAGGGCCGGGAGCTGGTGCCGGGCGCGGGCGCCCTCCTCTGCGAGACCCACCTGGACGCGTGGCTGGGGCGCCGCGT
>JANJUA010000077.1 GCA_024710825.1 Solirubrobacteraceae bacterium | reverse complement strand
ACGAACTCCGCCGCGTCGGGCGCCGGAAGCGTCCGGGGCGAGAAACGTGCGCCGGAGGTGCGCGGCGCGGTCAGCCGATCGACGCGGAACGTGCGCCAGTCGGCGCGGTGGACGTCCCAGGCGACGAGGTACCAACGCCGGCCGAGCGACACCAGCCGGTGCGGCTCGACGGCGCGGGGCGTCTCCTCGCGCCCGGGCGGGGTGTAGTCGAACTGGAGCCGCTCGTGGTCCCGGCACGCCGCCGCGATCACCGTCAGCGTCCCGGCGTCGACCGTCGTGTCGGGGGAGCCGAACGCGAGCGGCACCGTGTAGGTCCCGATCGCGTTGACCTGCCGGCGCAGGCGGGTCGGGAGCAGCCGCTCGAGCTTCGTGAGCGCGCGCAGCGACGTCTCCTCGATCCCGGCGACCGAGCCGCCCGCCGCCGTCCGCAGCCCCACGGCTATCGCGACCGCCTCCTCGTCGTCGAGGACGAGCGGCGGCAGGTCCGCGCCCGCCTGGAGCTGGTAGCCGCCCGCCACACCCCGGGCCGCGTGCACGGGGTAGCCGAGCTCGCGGAGCCGATCGATGTCCCGCCGCAGCGTGCGCGGGCTCACCGCGAGTCGCTCGGCCAGCTCCTCGCCCGGCCAGAAGCGGTGGGTCTGCAGCAGCGTGAGCAGCCGCAGCATGCGCGACGTCGGATCGGCCATGAGCGGAGAATGGCCAAGATAGCGGCCAGGGACTGTCCGCAATCGCCGCTGCTCCGCCGGTGTGGCCGACAAGCGTGGTGTGGCGCCGGCTGCGTCCGTCGACCCCGCGCGGCCACGCGAATGCGCCGCATGTCCGCGCGAGGGGACGATCGACCGCACGCCGGCGGTCGTCGAAGCGCCTAGGAGAGCGTGACGCCGAGCGTGCCGAGGCCGGCGAACCGACACGCGACCGCGTCGCCGGGCGCGACCGGCAGTGGTGGGATCGCCGCGCCGGTGATGATCGCGTCGCCGGCGCGGAGGCGCTCGCCGAACGCGGCCAGGGCGGCGGCGGTATGGCGGACGAGCTCGGCGAGGTCGCCGGTCACCGCCTGCGGGTCGGCGCCCTCGACGACGCCGTCGACGCCGAGCGTCACGCCGTCGAGCACCAGCCCGGCGCGCGCGGTGTCCCAGTCGCCGAGCAGGACGTGGCGGTGGAACACGTCGCCGGCCAGGATCGCCTCGGGGTCGTCGCGCGGGCCGGCGACGTCGGCCAGCTCGATCGCGGGCGCGACGGCGTCGACGGCGGCGGCAGCGGCGTCGCGGTCTGCGTCGCCGGGCACGTCGCGGCCGAGCCGCACGGCGATCTCGCACTCGAGCATCGGGTTCGTCCAACCGGCCAGCGCGACGGTGGCGCCCGGGCGCAGCAGCGTCCGGTCGGTGAGGAAGCCGACGAGCGGCCCGTCGGTGCCGAGCGCCTCCATCGCCGCCGCGGTGCCCAGGCCGAGCTTCCAGCCGATCGGCTGAGCGCCGCCGTCGAGCATCCGCGCGCGCAGCTCGAGCTGCCGCTCCATCCCGCGCCGCACGCGGGCATCGTCCCAGATCGCCATGCGCGGACCCTATGTCGTACGTTGCCCACCATGCCGGCCGCCGCCGCCATCGTCCTCGCCGGTGGGCGCTCGCGGCGCATGGGCGTCGCCAAGGCGGGCCTGCCGTGGGGCGGTGGGACGCTGCTCGACCACGTCGTCGGCGTCGTCGCCGGCGCCGTCGACGGCCCGGTCGTGGTCGTGCGCGCGCCCGGGCAGGAGCTTCCGCCCGTCACCGCCGCGGAGGTGCGCGTCGTCGAGGATCCACGCGAGGGCCTCGGCCCGGTCCAGGGCATCGCCGCCGGGCTCGCGGCGGTCGCGGGGGAGGCCGAGCGGGCGTACGTGTCCGCCGTCGACGTCCCGCTGCTGCGGCCCGCGTTCGTGCAGGCGGTGCTGGCCGCCCTCGATGTCGACCACGACGTCGCGCTGCCGTACGTCGGCGGCCACCGCCAGCCGCTCGCCGCGGCCTACCGGACGGCGCTCGCGCCGCTCGTCGAGCGCCTCGCCGCGGAGGGACTGCTGCGGACCGGCGACCTCTTCGCGCGCGTACGTGTACGCCGGCTCGCGGAGGCCGACCTGCCGGACGCCGGCGTGTCCGTGCGCAACGTCAACACGCCCGAGGACTTCGCCGCGGCGGCACGCGAGGCAGGCGGCTGACGCGCCGGTGCGCGGCGACGCCGGCGGCCGACGCGCCGCCGCGCCCGGCCGCGCGTCAGCCGCCGAGCTGGGCGTCCAGCTCGAACGGCGCGAACAGGCGCAGCAGCTCCGCCACCACCGGCGAGCGCTGGCCGCCGGAGGGCGCGACGAGGCCCACCGCGTGCGTCAGCTCCGGCGCGACGAGCGGGATGGCGCGCAGGCCCGGCGGCAGCGGGTGGACCGCCAGCCACACCTGCGTCGCGACCGCCGCCAGGCCGCTGCGCGCGTGCGCGATCAGCGTCGAGATCGAGTTCGTGACCACGACCGGGTCCGGCCGGGCCTCCGCGGAGGCGAACGCGGCGTCGACGATGCGGCGGTGCTGCATGTCCGGCGTCAGCAGGCACAGCGGCAGCTTGGCGGCCGCCGCCCACGTCACACGGGCCGACTCGCCGGGCAGCATCCCGTCGGGGCAGAGCAGCAGGTAGCGCTCGTGCCAGAGCGCGAGGGCCTCGACCTCCGGCAGCGGCTCGTTGTCGAGGTACATGAGCCCGGCGTCGAGCTCGCCGCTCTCGAGCCCCTGCGCGATGCCGCGAGTGGTCGTCGAGGTGAGCTGCACCCGCATCCTCGGGTGCGCGGCGCGGAAGCGCGTGGAGATCAGCGTCGACGCGGCGAGCGACGTCGGGATCGCGCCCAGGCGCAGGGCGCCCTCCAGGCCGGTGCGCATCCGCCCCACCTCCTGCGTCAGGCCCTGGACGTCGCCGAGCGCGCGTCGCGCCCACGGCAGCACGCGCTCGCCCTCCGCGGTGAAGCCCTCGAAGCGCCCGCTGCGCTTGACGAGCGGCACCGCCAGCTCGCGCTCGAGCGCTCTGATGGCCGTCGAGAGCGCCGGCTGGGAGACGTGGCAGGCGGCCGCCGCGCGGCCGAAGTGGCGCTCCCGGTCGAGCGCGACGAGGTATTCGAGCTGGCGTAGCTGCACGGCTCCCGACGATAACCGGCGTTTATCGCTCGATCCACCGCAACCCTTTGACGGCGGCGCCGGGCGGCGCGATCATCGAACCCGTGTCGAAGAACCTCGTCGAGCTGATCCGCCGCCACCACGCTGAGGAAGCGCCGACCGCGCTGGAGGTGCTCAAGGAGGCGATGGACGCGCGCGGAGTGATCACCGACGATGATCGCCGCGTGGCCGCCGAGCGCTCCGGCCTGCCCGAGGCCGCGGTCTACGGCGTCTCCACCTTCTACGACGACCTGCTCCAGCCGCGCGGCCGGCGCCACATCCGCGTCTGCACCGGCACGGCGTGCTTCGCCGCGACCGGCGACGCGCACGTCGACGCGCTGCGCGACGGGCTCGGCCTGGAGCTCGGCGAGCGCAGCGAGGACGGCGCCACCTCGCTCGCCGAGACCGTCTGCCTCGGCTTCTGCCATGCGTCGCCGGCGGTCCGCGACGGCGACACGATCGACGCGGGGCCCGGTGTGGTAGAGCGGATCCTGGCGGACGCGGCGCGCAGCGCGCACGAGCCGCCGCCGCGCTCCGTGCTCGGAGAGCCGGTCCTCACGGTCCCGGGCGGCTGGCGCGGACTCGCGCGGGCGCGTGCCGAGCTGACCCCCGAGGCGCTGCTGGAGGCGGTCGAGGCGGCGAACGTCCGTGGCCGCGGCGGCGCGGGGTTCCCGGCGGGGACCAAGTGGCGCTTCACGGCCAACGCGCCCGGCGAGGAGCGCTTCGTCGTCGCCAACGGGGACGAGGGCGACCCGGGCTCGTACATCGACAAGGTGCTCATGGAGGGCAACCCGGCCCTGCTGCTGGAGGGCATGGCGCTCGCCGGGCACGCGATCGGCGCGCGCCACGGCTTCGTCCTCACCCGCTCGGAGTACCCGCTCAGCAAGCCGGCGCTGGAGGCCGCCGCGGCGGCGGCGCGCGCGGAGGGCTGGCTCGGCGACACGTTCGACGTGACGGTCGTCGAGGGCGCGGGCTCCTACGTCGTGGGGGAGGAGACCGCGCTGCTGGCCTGCCTCCAGGGGCTGCGCGGCACCGTCTCGGCGCGCCCGCCGTTCCCGGCCGAGCGCGGCGTGCACGGACAGCCGACGGTCGTCAACAACGTCGAGACGCTCTGCAACATCCCATTCGTGGCCGAGCGGGGCGCGGACGCCTACCGGGCGCTGAGCCCGGGCGCGACGCCCGGCAGCAAGCTCGTCTGCTTCAACGAGCGCTTCGCCCGCCCGGGCGTCTACGAGGTCCGCTTCGGAACGACGATGCGCGAGCTGTGCGAGGACGTCGCCGGCGGGCTCGTCGACGGCCGCGCGATAAAGGCGCTCCAGATCGGCGGGCCGCTCGGCGGGATCCTCCCGGCGGACAAGCTCGACACCCCGTTCGACTTCGACGAGCTGGCCGCCGAGGGCTGCATGGTCGGCCACGGCGGCATCGTCGCCTTCGACGACACGACCGACATGCGGGCGCTCGCCAAGCACCTGCTGCACTTCGGCGCCGCCGAGAGCTGCGGCAAGTGCTTCCCGTGCCGGATCGGACTGCGCCGCGCGCACGAGCTGTTCGCCGACGGCGCCCCCGTGCCGCGCGAGAGCCTGGAGGCGCTGCTGGAGACGCTCGAGCTCGGCAGCCTCTGCGCCCACGGCAGCGGGATGCCCGCGCCGATCCGCAGCCTGCTCGCCCACTGGCCCGAGGAGCTGGGGCTCGGATGATCGAGCTGACGATCGACGGCGTCGCGACGAGCGTGGAGCCCGGCACGACGGTCCTCGACGCCGCCCGCGCGGCGGGCGCCGCGATCCCCACCCTGTGCTTCGACGGCCGCCAGGACCCCTTCGGCGCCTGCCGCGTCTGCCTCGTCGGGGTGGAGGGGGCGCCCGGGCCGGTTCCGTCGTGCACGACGCCGTGCCGTGACGGGATGGTCGTCGACACGCGCGACCCCACCGCGCGTCGCGTGGCCGGGGCCGTCGTCGAGCTCGTCCTCTCCGAGCTGCCAGGTCCGCCCGCGCCGCACACCGAGCTGGCCGCCGTCGCGCGCGACCTCGGAGTCGGCGAGCCGCGCTGGCCGGGGGCGGTCCACCAGCCGCTCCACGACGACCGCCACCCGTACCTCTCCTTCCATCACGAGCTGTGCATCTCGTGCGGGCGCTGCGTGCGCGCCTGCGACGAGGTGCAGGGCGCGTTCGCCCTGACGGCGACCGGCCGCGGCTTCGAGGCGAACGTCGTCGCCGGGCTCGACGCGGGCTTCCGCGAGTCGACCTGCGTGTCGTGCGGCGCCTGCGCGGATACATGTCCTACCGACGCGATCACCGAGATCAGCCTGCTCGAGGTGCTGCCATGATCGATTCCCGCTTCGACACGACCGTCACCACCACCTGCGGCTACTGCGGCGTCGGCTGCCGGCTGGAGGCCCGGGTGCGCGACGACGCGGTCGTCTCCATCGCCCCCGCGCTCGACGGGCCCGCCAACGAGGGCCACACCTGCCTGAAGGGCCGCTTCGCCCACCGCTTCTCGCGCCACCGCGAGCGGCTGACCACCCCGCTGATCCGCGAGGGCCACGGCTTCCGCCGGGCGAGCTGGGAGGAGGCGGTCGCCCTGGTCGCCGAGCGGCTCGGCGCCATCCGCGCCGCCGACGGCCCCGACGCGATCGCGGGCCTGGCGTCCTCGCGCGCGACCAACGAGGACTGCTACGCGATGCAGCGCCTCATGCGGGCGGCGATCGGCACGAACAACATCGACAACTGCTCGCGCGTCTGCCACTCGCCGACGTCGTTCTCGCTGCGCAAGGCGTTCGGGCTCTCCGGCGCGACGGGCTCGTTCGCGGACATCGACCGCGCCGACGCCCTGATCGTCCTCGGCGCGAACCCCACCGAGGCGCATCCGGTCGCCGGTGCCCGGATCAAGCAGGCCGCGCTGCGCGGTTTGCGGTTGGTCACGATCGACCCGCGCCGCATCGAGCTCGCCGACTACGGCGTGCTGCACCTCAGCCCGCGGCCGGGAACGAACGCCGCGGTCCTGCACGGCATCGCCCACGTGCTGGTGCGCGACGGCCTGATCGACGAGGCGTTCCTGGCGGAGCGCACGGAGGGCTTCGGGGAGGCGGCGGCGGTGTCGGCCGGCTACACGCCGGAGGCCGTCGAGGAGATCAGCGGCGTGCCGGCGGCCGACGTCGAGGCGGCCGCGAGGATCTACGGCGAGGCGCGCGAGGCGAGCATCGCCTGGGGGCTGGGCGTCACCGAGCACCGCCACGGCTCCGACGTCGTGCGGCTCATCTGCAACATCGCGCTGATGACCGGCAAGGTCGGGCGCCCCGGCTCGGCGCTGCTGCCGATGCGCGGCCAGAACAACGTCCAGGGCTCCTCGGACATGGGAGCGCTGCCGGACACGTTCACCGCGTACCGCTCGGTGGGCGACGAGGCGGTCGCGCGTAGCTTCGAGGCGGCGTGGGGCGTCGAGCTGCCGCGCGAGCGCGGGATGAAGATCCCGGAGATGTTCGACGCCGCGGTCGAGGGCCGGCTGAAGGCGATGTACATCTTCGGCGAGGACGTCGCGCAGACCGACCCGAACACGGCGCACGTGGTGGCGGCGCTCGAGTCGCTGGACTTCCTCGTCTGCCAGGACATCTTCGAGACCGAGACGACGAAGTACGCGGACGTCATCCTGCCCGCCTCGTCGTTCTTGGAGAAGTCGGGCACGTTCACCAACGCGGAGCGGCGCATCCAGCTCGTGGCGCCGGCGATCACACCGCCCGGCGAGGCGAGGACGGACTTCGACATCCTCCTGACGGTCTCACGCGCGCTCGGGCACGACATGGGGTTCGAGACCCCGGAGGACGCGATGCGCGAGATCGCGGCGCTGACGCCCGACTTCGCGGGCGTGACCTACGAGCGCCTCGGGCGCGCCGGCCTCCAGTGGCCCGTGGCGCCGGACGGCACCGACGCGAAGATCCTCTACGAGCGCGAGTTCTCGCTCCCCGGCGGCCGGGGGCGGCTGGCGGCGCTGCCGTACAAGGAGCCGGGCGACGCGGCCGACGCGGACTTCCCGCTGATCCTCGTCACCGGCCGGCGCCTGCAGCACTACAACGCGGGCACGATGACCAGGCGCACCGCGAACCTGGATCTGTTCGCCGAGGACTTCCTCGAGATCCATCCCGAGGACGCCGAGCGCCTGTGGATCGGCGACGGCGAGCTGGTCTCGGTGCGCAGCCGCGTGGGGCGGATCGAGATCCCCGCGAAGGTGACGGATCGCATCGAGCCCGGTCACGTGTTCACCGCGTTCCACTTCCCGGAGGTGCGGACGAACCTGCTCGTCGGCGCCTCCGCGGACGTCCACACCTCGTGCCCGGAGTACAAGGTGGTGGCGGTCGACGTGCGGCCGATGCCGGAGGTCCCGGCGGAGCGGCCCGTGCTCGCGCAGGTGTGACGATGGACCCGCGGATGGTGGCGGTCGTCGAGCGCGACGGCCGTCGCGACGAGGTGGCGGTCGAGGAGCCGCTGGAGATCCGCGTGGACGGCGCGGCGCTGACCGTGACCATGCGGACGCCCGGGCACGACGAGGAGCTGGCCCTCGGGTTCCTGCACGGAGAGGGGCTGATCGACGGCCCGCGCCGGGCGGGACCGACCGAGGACCTGGCCGCGAACGTCGTCGACGTCGCGGGGCCGCTCGCGCGCGATCCGGGCGCGCGGCGCTTCTACACGACCTCGTCGTGCGGAGTCTGCGGTCGCGGCTCGCTGGAGGAGGTGGCGGTCTACGCGCCGCGGCTGGGCGACGGTCCGCCGGTCGCGCGGGCGCTGCTCGCGGAGCTGCCGGAGCGCCTGGCCCAGCCGGCGTTCGCGCGCACGGGCGGCCTGCACGCGACGGGCGTCTTCTCCGCCGACGGCGAGCTGCTGGTGCTCCGCGAGGACGTCGGGCGCCACAACGCGATGGACAAGGCGATCGGCCGCGCGCTGCTCGACGGCGACGTGCCCCTCCGCGACCGCGTCCTGTGCGTCAGCGGGCGGCTGTCGTTCGAGCTGGTGCAGAAGGCGGCGGTGGCCGGGGCGCCGATCCTCGTGGGCGTGGGCGCGCCGACCTCGCTGGCGATCGACCTGGCAGTGGACCGGGGCCTGACGCTCGCCGGCTTCGCCCGTGGCGGGACCGTCAACGTCTACGCGGGCGCCGAGCGCGTGATCTGAGCGCGGGCTGCGGCGCCGCGG
>JANJUA010000413.1 GCA_024710825.1 Solirubrobacteraceae bacterium | reverse complement strand
GGGCGCTGGCGCAGGCGCTGGCGGGCGCCGCGGGTTCGGCGGGTGGCAGGGGCGGCGACGCCTTCGCGCGCGACCACGCGGCCGCCGGACGCGCGCTCCTCCGGCTCGATCCGTCGCGCGACCGGCTCGTCGCCTACACGGGCAAGCTGATCGTCTCCAAGGGCGTCGACCTGCTGCTCGCCGCGTGGCCGCTGGTCCTCGACGCCGTCCCCGCCGCCCGGCTGGCGGTGGTCGGCTTCGGCGCCTACCGCGAGGGGCTGGAGCGGCTCCAGGCGGCGCTGGCGGCGGGCGACCTGGACGCGGCGCGGGCGATCGCGGACGCGGGGCGCGAGCTGGAGGGTGGGCCGCGGGCGCCGCTGCGCCTGCTGCGGGCGTTCCTCGACTCGCCCGAGGCGGCCTCCGAGCGCTACCGCGCGGCGGCGGCGCGGCTGGGCGAGCGGGTGGTGTGGTGCGGGCGCCTCGAGCACGCCGAGCTCGCCGAGCTGCTGCCGGCCGTGGAGGCCCAGGTCGTGCCGAGCACCTTCCCGGAGGCGTTCGGCATGGTCGCGGCGGAGGCCGCGGCGTGCGGCGCGCTGCCCGTGTCGGCGGCCCACTCCGGCCTGGCCGAGGTCTCGCGGGCGCTGGCCGAGGAGATGCCGGCCGAGGCGGTGGCGCTGCTGTCGTTCGAGCTGGGGCCGGACGCGGTCACCGAGCTCGCGGCGCGGCTCGTCGGATGGCTGCGGGCGCCCGAGGAGCTGCGGGCGCAGGTGCGGGCGTCGCTCGTCGCCTGCGCTCGGGCGCGGTTCTCCTGGGACGGCGTGGCGGAGGGCGCGATCGCGGCCGGGGAGGGACGTCTCGACGGCCTGCCGGTGCCGAGCTGACCCGCACCCGGGCCCGGTGCCCCGGCCGCTCGGCCCGGCTCCGCGCACCGGCCACCCCGCCGTCCCCGCTCGTCCGCCGCGCCCGGCGGGTGGCGTCGCCGCCGCCGTCTCGGTTATTGTCCGGTCCGCGATGGAGAGGTCGCTACCTAAGCCGGGGGTCTTGGTAGTCGTGGGGGCTGCCCTGGCGGCTTGCGCTCTGAGCGCGTGCGGGAGCCAGTCGGCCGCTCAGAGCGGCGACAACCTCGTGGAGGGCAAGCGGTTGTTCGTCGAGCGCTGCGGCTCGTGCCACACGCTGGCGCGGGCGGGGACGACGGGCACCCAGGGGCCCGACCTCGACGCGGCGTTCCGCCAGAGCCTGGCGGACGGCTTCGGGCGCAGCGTGGTACGCGGCGTGGTCGCGGAGCAGATCAAGCATCCGATGGGCCAGGAGATGCCGGCGGACCTCGTCGAGGGCGATGGGGTCACCGACGTGGCCGCGTACGTCGCCATCTCGGTCGCCAAGCCGGGCGACGACACGGGGCTCCTGGCGACGGCGGTCGAGTCCGCGGGCTCGGGCGAGCCCGCGGTGGCCGAGAACGGGGTGCTCGAGATCGCGGCCGATCCGAACGGCCGGCTCGCCTACGTGACGAGCGAGGCGTCCGCCGAGGCGGGGTCGCTGACGGTGCGGATGCCGAACGAGTCGACCGTCGACCACGACATCGCCGTGGAGAACGGCGGCGTGAGCGCGAGGGGCGACGTCGTGGGGCAGGGCGGCGTGTCCGAGTTCACCGCCGACTTCGCGCCGGGCGAGTACACGTACTTCTGCACCTTGCCGGGCCACCGCGAGGGCGGCATGGAGGGCACCCTCACCGTCCGCTAGCGGGTGCCCGACCGCGGTCGGCATTCGCCCGCGCGGGCGGTCCGCGCGCCGGCACCCCGCCGGTCGAAGCGGCCTATGCGGCCGCGGCCGCCGGCACGTACGGGCAGCTCGGGTCGGACGCGAGCGGGTCGCCGGTGACGGCGTAGGCCCGAGCCCGGCTGCCGCCGCACACGTCCCGGAACTCGCAGACGCCGCACTTGCCCTTCAGCAGGGTCGGGTCGCGCAGGCTCCGGAACAGCGGCGCGTCGCGGTAGACGGTCACGGGGTCGTCGCGGCGCACGTCGCCGGCCGCGAGCGGGAGGAAGCCGGAGGGGGTGATCTCGCCGCGATGGGAGACGAACATGAAACCGCGACCGTCGTTGACGCCGCGCACCGGGCGGTCGAGCCCGTCGCCGAAGCGGTAGCCGGCCCCGGCGGCCGTCGTCGGATCCTCGCCGCGCGCCCGCGCGCGCTGGGCGGCGATGCGCCGGAACTGGGGCGCCGCCGTGGCCTTGACGTCGAACGGAACGCGATCGCGCAGGTCGTGCAGCCAGCCGAGCACACGCTCGTGGCCGTCCGCCGACAGCATCCGCAGGCCGCGCCCCCGACCGGTGGGAACCAGGAAGAACACGGACCACTGCACGATGCCCCACGCGGCGAGCCGGTCGGCCAGGCGCTCGAGCTCGTCGGCGTTGCGCGTGCAGACGGTCGTGTTGACCTGCAGCGCCAGCCCCTCCGACCGGGCCGCGTCCATCGCGCGCAGCGTTCGCGCGAACGAGCCGCGAAAGCCGCGGAAGGCGTCATGCGCGGCGGGGTCGGCGGCGTCGATGCTGAACGCGACGCGGCGGATGCCCGCCGCGCGCGCCTGCGCCATGCGCGCCCTGGTGGGCAGCGCGGTCGCCGTCGGCGTCAGCGAGACCCGCAGGCCGCGCTCGGACGCGTAGGCCGCGAGCTCGAAGACGTCGCGGCGCATGAGCGGGTCGCCGCCGGTGAGCACGAGGATCGGCCGGGTCCCGAAGGCGGCCAGGCGGTCGACGAGCGCTTGGGCCTCGGCGGTCGACAGCTCCATCGGGTCGCGCTTGGGCTGCGCGGTCGCACGGCAGTGCACGCACGCGTACGCGCACGCGCGCGTCAGCTCCCACGCGATCGTGAACGGAGCCCGGTCGTAGTCGAGCGCGGCGAGCCACGCGTCGCGCTCGGCGCGCGCGGCCCGCGCCGCGGCTGCGCTCGGCTCGGGCGCGGTGCCGCTCATCGCTCCCGTCCGCCCGAGCCGCTTGACGAGCACATCAGGCGGCGATCTCGGCGTCGGTGATGTGGCACGCCGGGTCGGCGGCGCGCACGTCGCCGGTGGCGCTCTCGGCCCGGACGCGCAGCCCGCCGTTGCAGAGCTCGATGTAGCGGCAGGAGGCGCAGCGGCCGGTCAGCTCGCGCGGCCGTCGACGGTACGGGGCCAGCACCGGGTTGGTCGAGGACCACAGCTGCGAGAACGGCCGCTCGCGCACGTTGCCCGCGCGCACGTGCCAGGAGAACTGGTCGGGATGGACGTCGCCGCGAGGGTCGACGCAGGCGACCGCGACGCCCGACTGGTTGCCGCCGTTCCAGCGCAGCATCTGCTCGACGTCTGCGGCGCGCGCCGGGTCCCGGCTGCGCAGCCGCAGCAGCAGCGCGACGTTGTCGGCCGGGTTGTCGACGGTCAGGACCTCGAGCGCCGAGCCACGCCGGCCCAGATCCTCGACGCGATCGAAGATCTCCTCGACGACCTCCCGGGTCTGCTCCGGCGTGAGGTCGTGGCGCCGCAGGCGATCGCCGCGGCCGGCGTAGGCGAGGTGGTACACGCACAGGCGCGAGGCGCCGATCTCCTCGGCCAGCTCGAACACCGGGCCCAGCTCCTGGCGGTTGAGACCGTGGACGGTGAACCGCATGCCCGCGCGCAGCCCCGCGCGCCGCACCGCGCGGATCCCCGCGGTGGCGCGCTCGAAGGCGCCCCGGCTGCCGCGCATCTTGTCGTGGCGGCCGCCGATGCCGTCGATGCTGACGCCGACGTAGGAGACGCCGACGGCGGCAAGACGGGCGGCGACGGCGTCGTCGATCTCGGTGCCGTTGGTCGACAGCACGGTCCGCAGGCCGGCCTCGCGCGCCGCGGCGGCGAGCTCGAGCAGGTCGGGCCGCAGGAGCGGCTCGCCGCCGGAGAACAGGATCGTCGGCACGCCGAACGCGGCCAGGTCGGCGATCAGGGCCAGCCCCTCGCCCGTGGTCAGCTCCCCGGGGTACTCGCGGTCCATCGAGTCCGAGTAGCAGTGCGCGCAGTGCAGGTTGCAGCGCTGGGTGACGTTCCACACCACGACCGGCTTCTTGTCGGCGGTGAAGTGCAGCAGGTGGGCGGGCGATCGCGCGCTCGACCGACCGTAGCGCAGGGCATCCTGCGGGCCTATCACGCCGTTGAGGAGCCGTGACACGCTCAGCATCGACGCGAGCCTACGCGCCGCCGGCGCCCGGCGGGACGGGGAGACTACGGATCCCGGTCCGTGGATCGCACAGACGGGGGCGCCGCCGCGGCGGAGCGGCTTGCCGCCCCGGCCGACGCGATCCGCGTTCAGCCGGCGGTGTCGGGCCCGGTAGGGCTCGCGGTCCCTTGCGCGAGCGGATCGACGGGCC
>JANJUA010000406.1 GCA_024710825.1 Solirubrobacteraceae bacterium | reverse complement strand
CGGCCGTGGACGAGCTCGACGTTCTGTCGGTCGCTGGTGATCGCTTCCACGACCGGGAAGTCTACCCATGCTTGTATGCACAGGCGGAAGTTGGATACAGTTACTCCATCTGCACACAGGGAGAGCTATCTGCCATGGCCGCAACGCGTCGCCGATCGACGTCCAGCCGCGCAAGTCGACGACCGGAGGCCGTCGCGGCTGACGCACCCGAGGGCTCGGCCGAGCCGCTGGACCTCGAGGCCGCGCTCCGGACCATGACGCTCATCCGCCTGTTCGAGCAGGAGTCCGAGCGCCAGTACAAGCGCGCGCGCATCGGCGGCTACTGCCACCTCGCGATCGGCCAGGAGGCCGCGACGGTGGGGCTCGTGAGCGCCATGACGCCCGACGACAAGCTGCTCACCTCCTACCGCTCCCACGGCTTCGCGCTCGCGCGCGGGACGTCCGCCGAGTCGGTCATGGCCGAGCTCTTCGGGCGCGAGGACGGCTGCGCCGCCGGCCGCGGGGGCTCGATGCACCTCCTCGACCCCTCCCGCGGGTACCTCGGCGCGTGGGGCATCGTCGCCGGCCAGCTGCCGATCGCCACGGGCGTCGCCCTCGCCGCCGTCAAGCGCGGCGAGGAGATCGCCGTGGTCTGCGAGCTCGGCGACGGCGCCGTGAACATGGGCGCGTGGCACGAGGCGCTGAACCTCGCCGCCATCTGGCGCCTGCCTGTCGTCTTCGCCGTCTTCAACAACGGCTACGGCATGGGCACGAAGGTCGAGCAGGCTTCCGCCGAGCCCGAGGTCCACAAGCGCGCCGCGGCGTTCCGCATGCCGGGCGAGCGCGTCGACGGGCAGGACATCGAGGCGGTGTATCAGGCCTCCGACGCGCTGCTCACCCGCGCGCGGACCGAGCGCCAGCCGGCCGTGCTCGAGATCATGACCTACCGCCTGCGCGGCCACTCCGTCGCCGACGCCGGCACCGGCTACCGCACGAAGGACGAGGTCGCCGAGTGGGCCGAGCAGCGCGATCCGCTCGCGCTCGTCACCGAGAAGCTCATCGCGGCCGGGATCACGACCGAGCAGCTCGAGGCGATCGAGCGCGAGGCCGCCGAGGCCGTCGAGCGGTCGGTGGCGTTCGCGGAGGCGTCTCCTCTTCCGGACCCGTCCACGCTGACCGACTTCGTATATGGCGACGAGCGCACGGGAGAGCAGTTCTCCCGGATGGGCCTCGGCTCGCCCGCCGGCGAGGCCGAGATCGTCTCCAAGCTCGCGGTGGCGGCATGAGCGCTGCCGTGGCCGCCTCCGGTGTAGAGACCATGACCTACCGCGAGGCGCTGCGCCTCGCGATGCGCGAGGAGCTCGAGCGCGACCCGTCGGTCTTCCTCATGGGCGAGGAGATCGGGGTCTTCCAGGGCTCCTACAAGGTGACCGCCGGGCTGTTCGACGACTTCGGGCCCGAGCGGGTCATGGATACGCCGATCTCCGAGGAGGGCTTCGTCGGCGCCGCCGTCGGGGCGGCGATGTCCGGCATGCGGCCGGTCGTGGAGATCATGACCCTGAACTTCATCCTCGTCGCGATGGACCAGGTGGTCAACCACGCCGCGAAGGTCCGCTACATGTTCGGCGGCCAGGTCGGCTGCCCGCTCGTCATCCGCACCCCGAACGGGGCGGGCAACCAGCTCACCGCGCAGCATTCGCAGTCCTTCGAGGGCTGGTTCGCCAACGTCCCGGGCCTGAAGGTCGTGGCGCCGGCGACGCCCGCGGACGCCCGCGGGCTGCTGAAGTCGGCGATCCGCGATGATGACCCCGTGCTCGTCATCGAGAACCTCCAGCTCTACACGGCCAAGGGCGAGGTCGACACCGGCGTCGACGGCGCCGTCGACATCGGCCGGGCGGTCGTCCGCCGCGAGGGTGCCGACCTGACGCTCGTCGCCCACTCCTACGCGGTGACCCGCTGCCTGGCGGTGGCCGAGCGCCTCGCCGAGGAAGGGATCTCCGCCGAGGTCGTCGACCTGCGCTCGCTGCGCCCGCTGGACATGGAGACGGTCGCCGCGTCCGTCGCGAAGACCAACCGCGCGCTGTGCGTCGAGGAGGGCTGGGCGTCCTACGGCGTCACCGCCGAGGTGGCGGCCCGGATCACCGACGGCTGCTTCGACGACCTCGATGCGCCCGTGGGGCGCGTCGGCATGGCCGAGGTCCCGATGCCGTACGCGAAGACCCTGGAAGATGCGACGCTTCCCCACGAGGAGAAGATCCTCGCTGCGGCGAAGGAGGTGTGCGGTGTCTGAGATCGTCATGCCCCGGCTGTCGGACTCGATGGAGGAGGGCACGATCCTGCGCTGGCTCGTCGACGACGGGGCCGAGGTGACACGCGGGCAGGAGATCGTCGAGATCGAGACCGACAAGGCGACGATGCCCTACGAGGCCGACTACGAGGGCACGCTGCACGTGGTCGCCGCCGAGGGCGCGACGCTGCCGATCGGCGCGGTCATCGCGACCGTCGGTGACGCCGCCGAGGCTTCCTCCGCCGGCAACGGATCCGCCGCGGCCGAGGCGGCCAAGCCCGCAGCCGCGGCCGAGGCGGCCAGCGCGCCCGCCGCCACCGCCGACAGCTCCGCTGCCGAGCCCGCCGCGGGCGGCGGCAACGGCGACGGCGGTCGCGTGAAGGCATCGCCCGTCGCGCGGCGGATCGCGCGCGAGCGCGACATCGACTTGCAGCAGCTCATCGGCACAGGGCCGGCGGGGCGCATCGTCAAGGCGGACGTCCTGTCCGCCGCGAGCGGCGCGTCCGACACGGCTCCGGCGGCGGCGCCTCCCTCTCCTCCTCCAGCGCCGTCGCCCGTGCCGGTGGGTGCCGGTCCGGAGGCCTCCGCGGGCGGGATCAAGGGCGAGCTCACGGTCGTCGAGCTCAGCCGGACGCAGCAGGTCGTCGCGCGCCGCATGGCCGAGTCGCGGGCGACGGTGCCGTCGTTCGAGGTCTCCACGGACGTCGACATGGAGGCCGCCCGCGCCCTGCGCGCAGACCTCAAGGCGGCGGCCGCCGAGGGTCAACCCGTCCCGTCGTTCAACGACATGGTCGTCAAGGCGTGCGCGCTGGCTCTGCGTGAGTTCCCGCGCGCCAACGGCTCCTACAAGGACGGCAAGTTCGAGCTGCACTCGCGGATCAACGTGGGCATCGCCGTGGCCGGCGACGACTCGCTGATCGTGCCGACGGTGCCCGACGCGGACACGAAGTCGCTCGGCGAGATCGCGCGCACGACGCGCGCGCTCGCGACGAGCGTGCGCGAGGGCACGATCCGGCCGCCGGATCTGGCGGGCGGCACGTTCACGGTCTCCAACCTCGGCATGTACGGCGTGACGCACTTCACCGCCGTGATCAACGCCCCGCAGGCGGCGATCCTCGCCGTGGGGGCGATCACCGAGCGCGCCGTGCCGCGCGACGGCGAGATCGTGGCGCGCCACGTGATGACGATGACGCTGGCCTGCGACCACCGCATCCTCTACGGCGCCGACGCCGCCCAGTTCCTCGCGCGCGTGCGCGAGCTGCTCGAGCAGCCGCTGGCGCTGGCGTTCTAGCAGGCCGCTCCCGCGTGGTGGCTGTCGACTTGGCGTCGCTATCCGACGCCAACTCGACAGCGACCCTCGCGGCGGGGGCCGAGACTCGGAGCTCGCCGTGGGCTGCCTACGGCGCGGGCGGCGTCCGGCCGAGCCAGTCGCGCGCCCAGGCCTGGAGCTCGACGAGCGTGGGGCCCAGGCCGCGGCCCATGTCGGTGAGCGCGTAGTCGACGCGCACCGGCGGCCCCGGGTGGACGTTGCGCTCGACGAGGCCACGGTCCTCGAGCTCCTTGAGCCTCTCCGAGCAGAGGCGGTCCGACAGGCCGGGGACGGCCGCGGCGATCTCCGAGAAGCGCAGCGGACGGTCGTGCTGGCGCAGCACCTCCAGGATCGCCCCCGTCCAGCGACGGCCGATGAGCTCTACGGCCCGGTGAAGATGGGGACAGCAGCCGGCGTCCCCCGCGGCGGTCCCCGGCCCCGCGGCGCGCGGGTCGGCAGCACCTGACCCCGCGGCGGTCCCCGGGTCGGCGGTTCGCGGGTCGGCCGCGCCTGGCTC
>JANJUA010000399.1 GCA_024710825.1 Solirubrobacteraceae bacterium | reverse complement strand
GCCGCTGAGCACGATGCCGGCGCCCGACGCGAGCAGGTGCCGGCGGCTCATGCCGCCCTCCTGCATCGCCTGGTCGATCCTCCGGGACTGCTTCATGGTCATCTCTCCTTGGACGTGACGACGGATGACGAGACGGACACGATCACCGGGCATGCCCCGGTCGGCCGAGTCGCGTCTCCAGGGCACGACGCGCGTGTGCGAGCAGTCCGTGCTCGCGCAGGGCGGTGAGGACCACCGCGATGATCAGGACCATGCCGTAGGCGAACTGCTGCCAGAAGGCCTGGACCCCGAGCAGGGTGAGGGCGTTGGCGATCGTCCCCAGCAGGGCGACGCCGAGCAGCGTGCCCAGGATCGAGCCGCGGCCCCCGCCGAGGGAGGCTCCGCCCAGCACGGCGGCGGCGATCGCCTGGAGCTCGAGCCCGGCGCCTCCCACCGGGTCGCCGGCGCCCAGGCGTCCGAGCAGGATCACGCCGCCGACGCCGACCAGCAGGCTGGAGATCGCGAACAGCGCGATCTTCACCCGCGCCACCGGAACCCCCGCCAGGTAGGCGGTGTCCTCGCTGGAGCCGACGGCGTACGCGTTGCGGCCCAGGCGCGTGTAGCGCAGCAGCAGCGCGGCGAGGATGAGGATGCCGGCCAACACGACGCCGGCGCTCGGCAGCCCGAACCAATCGCCGAGCCCAAGCGTGGCGAACGTGTCGCTCGCCGGGACGGGGCGGCCGCCGGCCAGCACCAGCGCCAGCGACGCGTAGACGCTGGCCGCGCCGAGCGTGAGGATGAACGGCCCGACGCGAAGCAGCGCGACGATCGAGCCGGTGATCACGCCGGCCACCAGCGCGCAGCCCATGCAGGCCAGGAGGATGGTCAGCTCCCCCGAGCCGTTCACCGCCAGCTTCGCGCCGATCACCGACAGCAGCGCGGCCAGCGCTCCGATCGACAGGTCGAACATGCCGGCGGCCAGCAACAACGTGGTGCCGGTGGCCAGCACGCCGAGCACGGCGATCTGCTGCACCAGCGTCGAGAAGTTCTGGGAGGTGAGGAAGAGATCGGTCTGACTCGCCGTGTACGCACCCACGGCGATCAACGCGACGATCAACGGCAGCAGCGAGATAAACGACCTCGGCAGCCACCGCAGCGGGCCTCCGGACTTCGGCTGCGCCGCCGTCTCGCTGTCTGCGACCGCGTTCACGGGGCCACCCCGGTCTCGAACAGCGACCTCTCCGACAGGGCCTTGCGCCCCAGCCACGTCGGGCCCTTGCCGCGGCGCAGCACCAGCACGCGATGTGCGAGCAATCTGATCTCCTCGAAGTCCGAGCTGAACACCACGAGTGCCGCCCCGTCGGCCGCGAGGCCCTTGAGGAGCTCGTAGATGTCCAGCTTCGCGTTGATGTCGATCCCGGCGGTGGGCTCGTCGAGCACGAACACCCGCGCGTCCGCCTCCAGCCAGCGTCCGAGGATCACCTTCTGCTGGTTGCCGCCGGAGAGCGCCCCGGCGGACACGCTGGCGCTCGGCGCCCGGACGCCCAGGCGCTTGATCCAGCGATCGCCGACCGCGCGCCGACGCCGCGGCCGGAGGACCGGCGAGCGGCGGAGCGCCTCGGTGGCGACGTTGATGTTCTCGGTGAGGTCGAGCTCGAGGAAGACGCCCTCGCGCTTGCGGTCCTCGGGCACGAAGGCGACGCCGGCGCGCGCGGCGCCGCGCGGGCTGCGGATACGGCGCAGCCCGCGACCGACGCGCACGATGCCGCGATCGGGGCGCTGCACGCCGGCCAGGCAGCGGGCCAGCTCGCGCCGACCGGAGCCCACGCCGCCGGTCACGGCGACGATCTCGCCGGCGCGCACGTCGAGCGACACGCCGCGCAGCACGTTGCCCACGGTCAGATCGTCCGCGTGGACGAGCACCTCGCCGTCGGCGGGCGCGTCGTCGAGCTCCGCCACCTCCCCGTCGAGGTTGCGGCCGAACATCATCTCGACGAGCTGGTCGAGGTCGACCGTCCCGATCGGCTGCGTGCCCACCACGCGACCGTCGCGCATCACGGTGACGCTGTCGACCAGCTCGAATATCTCGGCCAGGTGATGCGATACGTAGAGCACGGCGACGCCGCGCTCGCGGGCGCTGCGCAGCAGGGCGAACAGCCGGTCGCTCTCCGTGCCGCTGAGCGCGGCCGTCGGCTCGTCCATGATCAGCACTCGCGCATCGCGCGAGATGGCGCGCGCGATCTCGATGCTCTGCTGCTCGGCCGGGGTCAGCCTCCCGGCCGGGAGGCGCGGGTCGAGATCGATCCCCACCCGCTCCAGCTCGGCGGCGGCGATCCGGTAGGCCTTGCGCCAGTCGACTGCGCCCAACGGTCCCCGGGGCAGCGCGCCGAGCAGGACGTTCTCGGCGACGGTGAGATCGGGGGCGATCTGTCGCTCCTGGAAGAGCACGCTGACGCCGAGGCGCCGCGCCACGGCGGGGATCGGCGTGGTGAGCCGATGACCGGCGATGGTCACCGTTCCGGTGTCGGGCACCATCGCGCCGGCCACCGCCTTGATCAGCGACGACTTGCCCGCGCCGTTCTCTCCCACCAGCCCGCGGATCTCGCCGGGGGCGATCGTCAACGTCAGGTCGTCGAGCGCGAGCGTGGGCCCGTAGCGCTTGGACACGCCCCGCAGCTCCAGAGCAGGGGCTTGCGCTCGATCGCGCTTCTCCTCATCGGACACAGGGCCATCAAACCGTCGGTGCACGTTCCCCGCCTCGGAGGATCACCCAGTCCTCCCTGGGACATTACCTAGAGGATCCGGTCATGGCGTCCACCCGCCCATGTGGCTTGAGGGTCGAACGTAGCTGGTAGTCTCGACAAGTCTGGACCCGTGACGGCGACCGTTGTCGACCGCCGACGAGGAGGGGTATGTCCAAGGCGCTTCAGCAGCTCGAGCGACGGGTGGATAGGCCGGCCACACCGCCTGTCGGCGCCTGCGAGCGCGAGTTGCAGCGCTCGTTGAGCCTCGGGATGCGCGAGCACCGCACGCCGGCCGAGCTGTTGAGGATGTTCTCCGACGAGCTGGCGCGCTGGCTGCCCCACCACCACGTCGACGTGGAGATCCTGACGCCGGACAAGCGCAGCTTCTTCTACATCGGCGCGGCCTTCCGGGATCCCCCGTACTTCCGCGGGCAGGGAGCCGCGCTGTGGAACGGGTTCGACACCGGGACCCGCTACTCGCTCAACGCGTTCACCATCCGCCACACCGTGCCGGAGGCGACCGCGCTGCGGTTCGACGACTACGTGTCCGACGCGCGCGTGGCCGGCACCAACAACCCGAGCGAGCGCGACACCTTCCACGGTGGGCTCGCCCACGGGCTGATGCTGCCGTTGGCCGACGACGACGAGGTCATCGGCATGATGTGCTGCGGGCGGGGCCAGCCGCACGGGCCGTTCAGCGATCGCGAGTTCACGTTCGTGAGCGAGATCGCCCAGCGGGTCGCACCGTTCGTGAGGGTCTTCCGCGAGTACCGGTTCGAGCGCGAGCGGCGGGAGGAGCTGGAGCGCCGGCAGGACTTCGTCGAGCGGATCAACGCCTTCGCGCGATCGGTCGCCGGCGCCGCCGACGCCCACGAGATCCTGACCGCGTTCGCCTGCGAGGTGCTGGAGCCGCAGCAGCGCACGCCCTGGGAGCAGGTCGCCGTGCGGCTGCTGGTCGACGAGCGCGCGCCCCTGGTGCGCACCTTCGTGACCGCCGGCAACGGCGGCTGGCACCACGCCGGCGAGCAGCCCGTGTCCCTCACCCCGCATCGCGCGGTGCTGCTCGGCGAGCACCGGCGGCTCGTCGACCAGGCCTCGAGCGGCGAGCAGGCGGTCGTCACCGTCGCCCTGCGCGGCCCGCGCGGGATCATCGGCTCGCTGAGCCTCAGCGGGGCCGAGGCGCTGACGACGCCGGCCGGGATCGACGTCGCCCAGACGCTGGCGGACAACCTCGCGCCGTTCCTCGACGCCGCGCGCCTCACCCGGACGATCGGCCGCCGGCCGGGACGCTCCGAGGACGCGGGTCGGCATCTCGCGCAGGAGCTCCACGACGCCATCGTGCGCGACCTGCTGGCCGCCGAGCAGGCGCTGCGCGACGAGGCGCCGGGCTCCGACCGCTCGATGCTTCACGCGCGCGATCTCCTCTGCGGCCTGCACGCGCCCGACCTGACCGCGGCCGAGCTCGCCACCACGCTCGAGGCCGACGCC
>JANJUA010000384.1 GCA_024710825.1 Solirubrobacteraceae bacterium | reverse complement strand
TTGTGGTAGTCCAGTGTCTGAATGCTGTACCGGCGATTCCTGCGACCGCTCCTCTTCCGCCTCGACGCCGAGACGGCGCACTCCGTCGGCGCGCTCGCGCTCCGGGTGCTCACCCTGCTGCCCCCGCTGGAACGCTTCCTGCGTCGCCGCCTGGCAGCATCCGACGCGGTCCTGCGAACCAGCGCCCTGGGCGTCACCCTTCCCTCCCCGATCGGCCTCGCCGCGGGCTTCGACAAGGACGCCCGGCTCTTCGACGCGGCGCTCGCGCTGGGCTTCGGGTTCGTCGAGGTGGGCACGGTGACCGCGCTGGCGCAGCCCGGCAACGAGCGACCACGCCTCGCCCGCCTCCCGACCGACCGCGCGCTGCTCAACCGCTTCGGGTTCAACAACGAGGGCGCCGACGCCGCGGGCCGGCGGCTCGCGGCCCGCGACCGCTCGGCGGGCGTGGTCGGCGCGAACGTGGGCAAGTCCGCCGCGGTCGCGCTCGAGGACGCCGTCGCGGACTACCGCCGCTCCGCCGCGGCCGTGGGCCCCGTCGCCGACTTCCTCGTCGTCAACGTGTCCAGCCCGAACACGAAGGGCCTGCGCTCGCTGCAGGATCCCGAGGCGCTGCGGCCCATCCTGCGGGCGGTGCTCGACGAGGCCCGCGGCCCCGTCCTGCTGAAGGTCGCGCCGGACCTGGTCGACGCCGAGCTCGACGCGCTCGCCGACCTGGCGCTCGAGCTCGGGCTGGCCGGGATGGTCGCGACGAACACGACGATCGATCGCGACGTGCTGGGGGCCGACCGCGCCCGCGCCGATGCGGCCTTCGCCGGAGGCGGCATCTCGGGCGCGCCGCTGAAGCAGCGCTCCTTGGACGTCCTGCGGCGCCTGCACGCCCGCACGGAGGGCCGCCTGCTGCTCGTCGCCGCGGGGGGCGTGGAGACCGCCGAGGACGCCTGGGAGCGAGTCCGCGCAGGCGCGACGCTCGTGCAGGTCTACACCGCCTTCGTCTACGGCGGCCCGGGCTACCCGAGCCGCCTGTCGCGCGAGCTGGCGGCGCTCGCCCGCCGCGACGGCTTCGCCCGCGTTCAGGACGCGGTCGGCACCGCCGGCTGAGCCTCCGGCAGCCCTCCTCCGTGCAGCTCCTGGAGCGAGCGCACGGGCGCCTCGCCGTCCCGCGCGGCGCGGATCGCCCGCGCCGCGGCCAGACCGCCGGCGAGCGTCGTCATGCACGGGATGCCGCGCGCGATGGCGGCGCGGCGGATCTCCCACCCGTCCGAGCGGGCGCCGGAGCCGGTCGGCGTGTTGATGACGAGGTCCACGTCGCCGGACTCGATCAGCTCGACCACGTTCGGCGAGCCCTCGCCGATCTTGTTGAGCGTCTCGACCGGCACGCCCCAGCCCCGCACCGACTGCGCGGTGCCGCGCGTCGCCACGATCCGGAAGCCGAGGTCGGAGAGCAGGAGCGCGATGCCGACGGCCGCCTGCTTGTCGGCGTCGGTCACCGACAGGAACACGGTCCCGCCCTCCGGGAGCGCCGAGCCCGCCGCCGCCTGTGACTTGGCGAACGCCGTCGGGAAGTCGGCCGCCACGCCCATGACCTCGCCCGTCGAGCGCATCTCCGGACCCAGCAGCGCGTCGGCGCCCGAGAAGCGGTTGAAGGGCATCACCGCCTCCTTGACGGAGACGTGGTCGCCCGCCATCGGGTCCTCGGGCAGGCGGAGGTCGGCGATCCGCTCGCCGAGCATCAGCCGGCAGGCCATCTTCGCCAGCGGGATGCCGATCGCCTTGGAGACGAACGGCACGGTCCGCGACGCGCGCGGGTTGGCCTCGATTACGTAGACCTGCCCGCCGGTCACCGCGAACTGGATGTTGATGAGCCCGACGACGCCGAGCCCGAGCGCGATGCCGGCGGTCTGGCGCCGGATCTCGCCGAGCTCGTCGGTGCCGAGCGAGTGCGGCGGCAGCGCGCAGGCCGAGTCGCCGGAGTGGATGCCGGCCTCCTCGACGTGCTGCATGATGCCGCCGATCCACACGTCCTCGCCGTCGCAGAGCGCGTCGACGTCGACCTCGATCGCGTTCTCCAGGAACCGGTCGAGATAGATCTCGGACCGGACCCCGGCCACCCCGGTCCGCTCGAAGTCGCCGTCCAGGTCCTCGAGCGAGTAGACGATCTCCATCGCGCGGCCGCCGAGCACGTAGCTCGGGCGGACGAGCAGCGGGAAGCCGACGCCGGGCGCGGCGCGCAGCGCCTCGTCGACGGAGTGCGCCGTGGCGTACGGCGGCGCCTGATAGCCGAGCTCGGCCAGCAGCGCGCCGAAGCGGCCGCGGTCCTCCGCCCGGTCGATCGCGTCGACCGAGGTGCCCAGCAGCGGCACCCCCGCCGCCTGCAGGTCGGCGGCGAGCTTCAGCGGCGTCTGGCCGCCGAACTGGACGATGACGCCCTCGGGCCTCTCGACCTCGACGATGCCGAGCACGTCCTCGAGCGTCAGCGGCTCGAAGTAGAGGCGGTCCGACGTGTCGTAGTCGGTCGAGACCGTCTCGGGGTTGCAGTTGACCATCACGGCGTCGCGGCCCGAGGCCCGCACGGTCATCGCCGCGTGCACGCAGCAGTAGTCGAACTCGATGCCCTGGCCGATCCGGTTCGGGCCCGATCCGAGGATCATCACGGAGGGCCGCTCGCCCCGTTCGACCTCGTGGCGCGCCGTGCGCTCCCAGCCCGAGTAGAAGTACGGCGTCTCGGCCGGGAACTCCGCGGCGCAGGTGTCGACGGACTGGTAGGAGCGCTCGCCGGCGAACACGGCCTCGGGGTCGCGCGCCGGCTGCTCGAGCTCGCGCAGGTACCAGCGGTCGATGCCCGTGCGCGCGTGGAGCTCCTCGATCGACGCGCCGCGGCGCAGCGCCTCCAGCAGCACGTCGTAGCGGTCGGCGGACGGCCGCTCCAGCCGTGTGAGCAGCTCGTCGAGCGTGCCGCTGACGTCCGGCGGGCTGTCGAGCTCGCGCGAGCGCATCGCCTTCAGGAACGCCTGGCCGAACGTGCGGCCCAGCGCCATCGCCTCGCCGACGCTCTTCATGTGCGTCGTCAGCAGGTCGTCGACGCCCTGGAACTTCTCGAAGGCGAACCGCGGCCACTTCACGACCACGTAGTCGATCGTCGGCTCGAACGCCGCGGGCGTCAGCCGGGTGATGTCGTTGTCGATCTCCTCGAGCGCGTAGCCGACCGCCAGCCGCGCCGCGATCTTCGCGATCGGGAACCCGGTCGCCTTCGAGGCCAGCGCGCTCGACCGCGAGACGCGCGGGTTCATCTCGATGACCAGCACCTCCTCGGTCGCCGGGTCGACCGCGAACTGCACGTTCGAGCCGCCCGTCTCGACGCCCACCGCCCGGATCACGGTGAAGGCCTGGTCGCGGAGCTTCTGGTAGAGGCGGTCGGGCAGCGTCTGCTGCGGCGCGACCGTGACCGAGTCGCCCGTGTGGACGCCCATCGGGTCGACGTTCTCGATCGAGCAGACGATCACGCAGTTGTCGTTGCGGTCGCGCATCACCTCCAGCTCGAACTCCCCCCACCCGATGACCGACTGGTCGAGCAGGATCTGGCCGATCGGCGAGGCGGCGAGGCCACGCGACGCGATCTCGGCGAGCTGCTCGCGCGAGTGGGCGACGCCGCCGCCCTGGCCGCCGAGGGTGAACGCGGGCCGGACGATGATCGGCAGGCCGATCGAGTCGGCCGTCGCCAGCGCCTCCTCGACCGTGTGCGCGATCGCGCTCGCCGGCATCTTCAGCCCCGCGGACTCCATCGTCTGCCGGAACAGGTCGCGGTCCTCCGCGCGCCCGATCGCCGCGTAGTTGGCGCCGATCAGCTCGACGCCGTGGCGCTCCAGCGTGCCGTCCTCGTGCAGGGCGCGCGCGAGGTTCAGCGCGGTCTGCCCGCCGAGCGTCGGCAGCAGCGCGTCGGGGCGCTCCTTGGCGATGATCTGCGCGACGGGGCCGGGCAGCAGCGGCTCGACGTACGTGGCCGTGGCGAACTCCGGGTCGGTCATGATCGTCGCCGGGTTGGAGTTGACGAGGACGACCTCGTAGCCCTCCTCCAGGAGCACCTTGCAGGCCTGGACGCCGGAGTAGTCGAACTCCGCCGCCTGCCCGATGACTATCGGCCCCGAGCCGAGGACGAGGATCTTGTGGATGTCTGTCCGCTTAGGCACGGGCGATCTGCTCCAGGAACCGGTCGAAGAGGTACCGCGAGTCGTGCGGCCCCGGGCCCGCCTCGGGGTGGTACTGGACCGTGCTTCCGGGGATGTCCAGCAGAGTGAGCCCCTCGACCGTGCGGTCGTAGAGGTTGATGTGCGAGAGCTGCGCCGCCCCGAAGTCGGTCTCCCAGCGCACCGGCTCGTCGACGTCGATCGTCTGCCCGCCGCCCGGCGCCACCACCGCGAAGCCGTGGTTCTGCGACGTGATCTCCACGACGCCGGTCTCGAGGTCCTTGACGGGATGGTTCGCGCCGCGGTGGCCGAACGGCAGCTTGAACGTGTCGAGCCCCACCGCCCGGCACATCAGCTGGTGGCCCATGCAGATGCCGAACGTCGGCTTGGTGCCCAGCAGCTCCCGGACGGTCGCCACGACGTGGCCCAGGGCGGCCGGGTCGCCCGGGCCGTTGGCCAGGAAGTAGGCGTCGGCGTCGCGGGCGCGCAGCTCGTCGGCGGAGGCGCCGCACGGGTGCAGCTCCACCACCGCTCCGCGCGCCACGAGGCCGTCGACGATCGAGCGCTTGATGCCGGTGTCGATCGCGGCGATCCGCGGGCCGTCGTTGCCCTCGCCGTGGACCACCATCGACGCCGGGGTGACCTCGCGGGCGAGGTCGAGCCCCGTCATGGGCTCCTCGGCCAGCACGGCGGCCAGCGCCTCGTCGGGGTCGGTGGACGACGGGAAGATCCCGCCGCGCATCGCGCCCCGCGAGCGCAGGTGGCGCACCAGCGCGCGGGTGTCGACGCCCGTCACCGCCGGGATCCCCTGCTCGGCCAGCCAGGTCAGCCAGCCGCCCTCCGCGCTGGGCGCGTCGGCGTGGTCGACCGCCGAGCGCATGACGACGCCGCGCGCCTGCGCCGCGGCCGACTCCATCGCCGCCGCGCTGACCCCGTAGTTGCCGATGTGCGGGTAGGTGAAGACGATCACCTGACGCCGGAACGAGGGGTCGGTGACCGACTCCTGGTAGCCGGACATGCCGGTCGTGAAGACGATCTCGCCGGTCGCCCTCGCCTCGGGCCCGGCCGGGTCGCCGTCGAAGCGCGTCCCGTCCTCCAGCAGCACGTAGCTCATGCGGCGCTCACGGCGAACGACCGCTCCCGGTAGGCGACGGCGCCGGCGGCGATCGTGAGCAGCACCCGGCCGCTCAACGTCCGCCCGGCGAAGCAGGAGCTCGCCGAGCGCGACTCGTAGCCGGACTCCCCCACCTGCCACTCGACCTCGAGATCGACGAGGCACAGGTTGGCCGGCTCGCCGGGGGCGATCCGCGGCGTCGGCAGGCCCATCAGCCGGGCGCCGGCGGTCAGCCGCTCGACGACGAGCTCCAGCGCCAGCACCCCCGGCTTGACGAGGCCCGTGTACACCGCGGCGAACGCGGTCTCCAGCCCGGTCGTCCCCATCGGCGCGGCCTCGAACGGCACGTCCTTCTCGTCGTGCGCGTGCGGGGCGTGGTCGGTGGCGATGCACTCGATGGTGCCGTCGCGCAGGGCGGCGACGATCGCCTGCCGGTCGGCCTCCGTGCGCAGCGGCGGGTTCATCTTCCTCCGTGTGTCGAGCGTCAGTACGTCCTCGTCGGTCATCAGCAGGTGGTGTGGCGAGGCCTCGCCGCTGACCGGCGCGCCGGCGGCCTTCGCGGCGGCCAGCGCCTCGACGGACTCGCGCGCGCTGAGGTGCTGGAAGTGCGTTCGGGCGCCCTCGGCCAGGGCCAGAGCCGCGTCGCGCGCCACCATCGTGGACTCGCTGGTCGACGGGATCCCCGCCAGCCCGAGCCGCGCGGAGACCTCGCCCTCGTGCATCACGCCGGCGCCCGACAGCGACGGGTCCTCCTCATGCAGCGCGAGCACGCCGCCGACGAGCTTCTGGTAGCGCATCGCCTTGCGCAGCATCCCGGCCTCGACGACGGGCTTGCCGTCGTCGGTGAAGCCGACCGCGCCCTCGGCGCGCAGCTCCGCCATCTCGGTGAGGACCGCTCCGCGCAGGCCCACCGTGATCGCGGGCATGAAGCCGACGGGCACCCGCGCCTCGCGCGCCGCCTGGTCGCGCAGGGCGCGCAGCAGCGGGCCGGAGTCGAGCACCGGGTCGGTGTTCGGCATCGCGACGATCGCGCAGTAGCCGCCGGCGGCGGCGGCGCGGGTGCCGGTCTCGAGATCCTCCTTGTGCTCCTGGCCGGGCGTGCGCAGGTGGACGTGCGGGTCGACGAAGCCCGGGAGCAGATGGCGGCCCTCGCCGTCGAGCACCTCGGCGCCGGCCGGGACCGGCGCGGCTCCGGGGGCGGTCAGCTCGGCGATCTCGCCGCCGCGGACGACCACGTCGTGGGGGGCGTCGACGCCCGCGTTCGGGTCCAGCACGTGGGCGCCGCGAATCACGAGCTCGGCGGGGCGCGCGGGCATGGAGCTCAGCCGGGAGGCGCTCATGCGAGCACCCTGTGGGCCGGCTGCGGGGAGGGCGTCCGCGCTCCGGCCAGCAGCTCGTAGAGCACCGCCATGCGGACGACGACGCCCGCCTCGACCTGGGCGGAGATCACCGCCTGCGGCGAGTCGACGACGTCCCCGGACAGCTCGACGCCGCGGTTCACCGGCCCCGGGTGCATGAGCACCTGGCGCGGCCCGAGCCGCCGGCCGTTGATCTGGTAGGTGGCGACGTACTCGCGCAGCGAGGGCAGGTAGGCGTCCTTCATGCGCTCGTTCTGCATCCGCAGCGCGTAGACGACGTCGGCGTCGCGCAGCTCGTCGAGCGTGAAGCGGACGTCGCATCCGAGCGCCTCGATCCCGCGGGGGATCAGCGTCGGAGGGCCGCACACCGTCACGTGGGCGCCCATCCGGGTGAAGGCGAGGACGTTGGACCGGGCGACGCGGGAGTGCTCGACGTCCCCCACGATCCAGATCCGCTTGCCGTCGAGCGCGCCGATCCGGCGGGTGAGCGTGAAGACGTCCAGCAGCGCCTGCGTCGGGTGCTCGTGCTTGCCGTCGCCGGCGTTGACCACCGCGGCGGGCGTCCAGTTCGCCACGAGCGCCGCCGCTCCGGCGTGCGGGTGGCGGATGACGATCGCGGCCGGGTCGTAGGCCGACAGCGTCTGGACGGTGTCCTTCAGGGACTCGCCCTTCTCGACGCTCGAGCCGCTGACGTTGAAGTTCGTGACGTCGGCGCTGAGCGTCTTGGCGGCGATCTCGAAGCTCGACCGCGTGCGGGTCGAGTTCTCGTAGAACAGGTTCAAGACGCGCCGGCCGCGCAGCGTCGGCAGCTTCTTGATCTCCCGGCCGGAGACCTCGGCGAACGAGGCGGCGCGGGCGAGGATGCGCTCGATGCCGGACCGGTCGAGATCCTCGATGGACAGCAGGTGCCTGGAGCTCATGCCAGCGCCTCCGTCAGCTCGCTGATGGTGACCTCGTCGATGCCGTCGAGCTCGTCGATGCGCACGTTGACCCGCTCGGAGCGGGCGGTCGGGAGGTTCTTGCCGACGTAGTCGGGCCGGATCGGCAGCTCGCGGTGGCCGCGGTCGGCGACGACGGCGAGCTGCACGCGGGCCGGTCGGCCGTAGTCGAAGAGCGCCTCGATGGCGGCGCGGACGGTGCGGCCGGTGTAGAGGACGTCGTCGACCACCACGATGGTGCGGCCTTCGACGTCGAAGTCGAGGTGCGACGCGTGGACCTCGGGCTCTTCGGCGCGGGTCTCGACGTCGTCGCGGTAGAAGGAGATGTCGACGTCGCCGAGCGGCACGTCGGCGTCGAGCAGGTCGTCGACGAGGCCCTTGAGCCGGGCGGCGAGGAACGCTCCGCGACGGTGGATGCCCACCAGGGCGAGCCGGTCGGGCTCGGCGTTCTTCTCCACGATCTCGTGCGCTATGCGCACAAGCGTCCGCCGCATGTCGTCGCGGTCGAGGACGGTCTTCTCGTCTGTCATGTACGTCCTTCCTGGCCTCGCGGGACCGGGTTAAAGGAGCTGGGCCGCAGCCTAGCAACGCGACAGGCGGCACCTGCGCGTCGCGCGCGTCGCGGCCGAGCGCTTCAGATCCGGGCGCCTCCGGTCGATCACTCGGGGGATGGCTCTCCAGGAGCAGTTCCCCGCCCCCGCCCCGTCGCCGGCGCTCGCCGGCTCGCCACCGCCGGTCCGGCTGCCCGTGATCGTCGTGGTCGGCACTCGCCCCGAGGCGATCAAGCTCGTGCCGATCATCCTCGCGCTCCGCGAGAGCGCGAGCTACCGCCCCGTCGTCGTCTCGACGGGCCAGCATCACGCGATGGTCGGCGAGGTCTTCGCCGCCGCCGACATCGCGGTCGACGCGGAGCTGTGGATCGGCGACGCCCGCGCGCGGCTCAACGACCGCGTCGCGAGCGTGATGGGGCGCTTCGAGGACTTCTGCTGCGGCACCTACGGCGACCACGGCGGGACGATCGCCACGCCGGCGGAGGTTCTCGACGGCCGCTACCCCGCGGCGATCCTGGTCCACGGCGACACGAGCTCGGCGTTCGCCGCCGCGCTCGCGGCCTTTCACCTGCGCATCCCGGTCGCCCACGTGGAGGCCGGGCTGCGCACGGGCGGGTCGAACCTGTCGCCGTTCCCGGAGGAGCTCAACCGGCAGATGACCTCCTGCATCGCGTCGTTCCACCTCGCCCCCACGTCCACCAACCACGAGAACCTCGTCCGCGAGAACGTCCCCGCCAACCAGATCTTCGTCACCGGCAACACCGCCGTCGACGCGCTGCACTGGGCTGCCGGGCTCGACGCGCCGTTCGAGGACCCGGCCGTCGCCGCGGCGTACGCCTCCGACGACCGCGTCGTCGTGGTGACCGCGCACCGGCGCGAGAACTGGCACGGCGGCCTGGGCCGCATCGCCGAGGGCGTGGCCGCGGTCGCGCGCACCCACCCCGACGTCCGCTTCGTCGTCTCCGTCCACCCGAACCCCCAGGTCGGCGCGGAGCTGCGCCCGCCGCTCGAGGGGCTCGGCAACGTCGTGCTCACCGCGCCGCTCGGCTATGCGAGCTTCGCCCGGCTGCTGACCCGCTGCGAGCTGGCGATCACCGACTCGGGCGGCATCCAGGAGGAGGCCCCGTCGCTCGGCAAGCCGGTGCTCGTCGCGCGCGAGTCGACCGAGCGCACCGAGGGCGTCGCCGCGGGCACGCTGCGGATCGTCGGCACCGATGCCCGCCGCATCGCGCGGGAGGCGAGCCGGCTGCTCGACGACCCTGAGGCCTACGCCGAGATGGCGACCGCCGAGAACCCCTACGGCGACGGCAGAGCGGCGGAGCGGATCGTGGCGGCCCTCGAGCACGTCCTGCACGGCGGCGAGGCCCCGGCGCCGTTCGGCCCGGGCTACAGCCGCGACGCGGTGCTCCGCGCCGCCGGCTACCGCTCGGCCCTGCTGCCGACCGACCCGGACGACGCGCCGCGCGGGCTGGAGGCACCGCCCCGCACCGGCGGCGACGAGCCATGGCGCACGCTGTAGCCCTGCCCTTCGAGGGCCTGCCGACGGTCTGGGTCGTCCTCTTCGCCGTCGCCTTCGCCGTCATCTGCGGCACGCTCGCCTGGACGGCGCTGCTGCTCGTCCGCGGCCGGCGCGTGCGCCGCCACCCGCTCGCCGCCCCAGCCGACGCC
>JANJUA010000330.1 GCA_024710825.1 Solirubrobacteraceae bacterium | reverse complement strand
TCGCGCGAGCTCGACCAGCTCGCGGAGACGGAGGCCGAGCGCGACGCGCGCCAGGCCCGCGAGGAGGCGGCGGCGCACGACGCCGAGGAGGAGGCGGCGCTGTGACCGCGCTCGCGCTCAGCCTGCTCGTACCGTGGGCCTCCGGCGCGGTGCTGCTGCTGCTCGACGGCCGCCGCCGGTGGGTGGGCTGGGCCGCGATCGTCGCGCTCGCGGGCAACCTGGCGGCGCTCGGCGTGCTGGCCGGCTCGGTGCTCGCCGACGGCCCGGTCTCGTTCACGACGGGCAACTGGCCCGCCGGCGTGGGCATCACGCTGCGCGCGGACGCGCTCGGGGTCACGTTCGCGCTGCTGTCGACGTCGGCGCTGTTGGCCGCGACCGTGCACGAGGTCCTCGAGGGGGTGCGCGAGCGCGTGTTCCCCGGGATCGTCGTGATGCTCGCCACCGGCCTCAGCGGGGTCTTCGTCACCGGCGACCTGTTCAACTTCTACGTCTTCTTCGAGCTGGCGATGACCGCCGCCTACATCCTCGCCACGTACGGCGGCGGCCGGCGCGAGCTCGGCGCCGCGCTGGTGTTCACGACGGTGAACCTGCTCGGGACGTTCGTCTTCCTGCTGTCGGTGGCGGGCGTCTACCACGTGACGGGCACGCTGGACATGGACGCGATCGGCGTCCGCCTCGACACCGTCGACGCCGGCACGGTGCTGCTCATCGCGGTCGGCTTCTTCGTCGCCTTCAGCGTGAAGCTCGGCCTCTTTCCGTTCCACTTCTGGCTGCCGACCGTCTACACGGGCGCGCGCCCGGCGGTGGCGGCGATCCTCAGCGGAGGGGTCGCCAACATCGGCGCCTACGGTCTGCTGCGCTTCGGCGCCGACCTGCTGCCCCGGGAGCTCGAGCTGGCCGCCACGGCCCTGGTCGTCATCGGCTGCGCCTCGATCCTCTACGGCGGCATCCTCGCGGTGTCGCGCCGCACTGCGGGCGAGATGCTCGCGTACTCCGCGATCGGCCAGGTCGGCTACGTCCTGGTGGCGATCGGGATCGGCGGGCCCGTCGGCTTCGCGGCCGCCATCCTGTACGCGATCCTCAACGCGCTGAACAAGACCCTGCTCTTCCTGACGCTGCGCATGCGCGGCGCGGTCGTCGGCGCGGTGTTCGCGCTCGGCGCGTTCAGCGTCGCCGGCGTGCCCCCGTCGGCCGGCTTCATCGGCAAGCTGGAGCTGTTCCGCGCCGCGGCGGGCGACCCCGCTCTGCTGGCGCTGATCTTCGTCGGCGGCGCGCTCTCGCTCGTGTACGTCTTCCAGGTCTACCAGTACGACTTCTGGCGCTCGGAGCGGACCGGTCGGCGCAGCGGCAGGGCGCAGCAGGCGGTCGTGCTCGCGCTGGCGCTCGCCGTGCTCGGGGCGGGCCTGTGGCCGGAGCCGCTGCTCGCCCTCAGCCACGACGCCGCGGCGGCGCTCGAGGGGGCGGCGCGATGATCGGCTTCGTCCTGCGCGCCACGGGCCTGACGGCCGTCTACCTGCTCGTGCTCACGAGCCTGGCGCCTGGCGACATCCTCGTGGGCGCGGCGCTCGGCATCGCCCTGGCGGCGGCGCTCCGCGGCGGACGGCACGCGCGTCCGCGTCGCGCGCCGTCGCTCGGCGCGCTGCGCGCGGCGGGGACGATGGGGGCGCAGACCGCGGCCGAGATGGTCCGCGGCTCGTGGCGGGTGGTGCGGCTGTGCCTCGGTGCGCCGTGCGCCCCGGGACTGGTCGAGATCCCCCGCGGCGACCGGACCCGCACGGAGGTGGCCGTGTGGGGCGTGCTCACCGGCGAGGCGCCGGACGAGGTCGTCGTCGACGTGGACGAGGAGCGCGACGTGCTCGTCGTGCACCTCGTGGACGCCTCCGACCCGGACGCCGTGCGCGAGCGCCACCGGCGCAACCACGAGCGGACGCGACGCCAGGTGGGGCGCTGAGCGTGCCGCAGGTCGTCGCCATCGTCGCGGCCGGGTGGGCCACGCTGCTGCTCGTGGGCGGCGGGCTGCTGCTGCTGCGCGCGCCCGACACGCTGCATCGGGTGCTCGCCCTCGACGTGCTCGTCGCGATCGTCGTCGTCCTGCTCACGGCGCTGTCCTACGTACGCGACGTCTCCTACTACGTGGACGCCGCGCTGGCGCTGGCGCTGCTGTCGTTCGCGGCGACGCTCGTGGCGGCGCGCTACGTCCAACGGGGCAGGCCGTTCTGATGGGCGCCACGCTCCTCGCCGTCCTCGCGAGCGGCCTGCTGGTGCTCGGGCTGTCGCTCGCCACGATCGGGCTCTACGGGATGCTGCGCCGCCGCGACGTCTTCCACCAGCTCCATGCGGCCGGCCTGGTCATGGGCCCGGCGGTGATCCTCGTGCTGCTCGCGTCGGTGGGGAGCGGGAGCTGGGAGATCGTCACCAGCGCGGCGCTCGTCGTGCTGTTCGTCCTCGTCACCTCGCCGTTGTCGGGCCACGCGATCGCGCAGGCAGCCCATCGGCGGCGGCGTCGGCTCTCCGAGGACGCCGACCGCCGGGCGTGACCTTCTCGCCCGCGGGTGAGATCCTGCTTGCCTGATGCGCGATCTGCTCCACGCGACTGCCGATCATGCGGCCGACTGGCTGCAGAGCCTCGGCGAGCGGGCGGTGCGGCCCGACCGCACGGCGCCCGAGCAGCTCGCGCTGGTGCGCGCCCGCGGGCTGCCCGACGGGCCGCAGGACCCGCGGGCGGTGATCGACGAGCTGGTCGCCGACGCCGACGGCGCGCTGCTGGCGACCGGCTCGCCGCGCTTCTTCGGCTGGGTCTTCGGCGCCGCCCTGCCCGCGTCGCTGGCCGCGGACTGGCTCGCGTCCGCGTGGGACCAGAACGCGGGCCTCGCCGCCCCGGCGCCGGCGGCGCCGGTCTTCGAGGAGGTCGCCGGCGGCTGGCTGCTGGACCTCCTGCGCCTGCCGGCCGACGCCTCGTTCGCCCTGGTCACCGGGTGCCAGATGGCGCACGTCACCGCGCTCGCCGCCGCGCGCCACCGCGTGCTGGCCGACCACGGCTGGGACGTCGGACGCGACGGGCTCGCGGGCAGCCCGCCGGTGCGGGTGCTGGCCGGCGAGGAGCGCCACGCGACGCTCGACCGCGCGCTGCACCTGCTCGGGATCGGCGGGCGCGCCGTCGAGCCGCTGTCCACCGACGACGCGGGGGCGCTGCGGCCGGACGCGCTCGCCTCGGCGCTCACGGGCGCGCGAGGGCCCGTGATCGTGTGCGCGCAGGCGGGCAACGTGAACACCGGCGCCGTCGACCCCCTGGCCGCCATCTGCGACGCCGCCGCCGAGGCGGGCGCCTGGGTTCACGTCGACGGCGCGTTCGGGCTGTGGGCGGCCGCGTCCGCCGATCCCGAGCGCCGCGCGCTGCTCGCCGGTGCCGAGCGTGCGCAGTCGTGGGCGACCGACGCGCACAAGATCCTCAACGTCCCCTACGACAGCGGCCTCGCCGTGGTCGCCGACCGCGAGGCGCACCGCGCCGCCCTCGCGTTCGACGCCGGCTACGTCGTCGGCGGCGGCGGCGATGGGCCGCGCGACCCGATCGACTACACGCCCGAGTTCTCGCGCCGCGCCCGCGGGATCCCGGTCTACGCGGCGCTGCGGGAGCTGGGCCGCTCCGGCGTCGCCGAGCTCGTAGACCGCTTCTGCTCCCTGGCCGCGCGCTTCGCCGCCGCGCTCGACGCCGACCCGACCGCGGAGGTGCTCGCCCACGGCCTCAACCAGACGCTCGTGCGCTTCGGCGGCGACGACGCGGTCACCGACGCGGTGATCGACGCCGTCAGGCGCGACGGCACCGCCTACATGACCGCGACCACGTGGCGCGGGATGCGGGCGATGCGCATCTCCGTCTGCAGCTGGCGGACGACCGCCGCCGACGTCGACCGCTCGGTGGCCGCGCTGCTCGGCGCCGCGCGCGCGGCGCGGTAGTTTCCCGTCATGCCGGACGCTCGTCCGCACAGCGGCGTCATGGCCGGCCACGGCGCCTACGCCGCCGCCTCGAGCACGCAGCACGCGGCCGCTGCCGCCGGGGTGGCGCTCATCCGGCCGGCGATCGACGACGCTGCGCCCGCCGCGGACGGCCCGCCGGTCGTACTCGCCGACTTCGGCGCGGCGACGGGGAACAACTCGCTCGCGCCGCTCGGAGCCGCGCTCGCCGAGCTGCGTGCCCGCCACGCGCCCACCCGCCCGGTGCTCGTCGTCCACGCCGACATCGTCGGCAACGACTTCACCACGCTCGCCTCGGTCCTGGAGACGGCGCCGGACCGCTACGACCGCGGCGACCCGCACGTGCTGCCGCTGATGGCCGCCCGGTCGCTCTACGACCGGGTCCTGCCGGCCGGGACGCTCGCGTTCGCGTGGACCGCGTCGACCCTGCACTGGCTTCGCCTGCCTCCGGGGCCGGTCGAAGGCCACTTCTTCGCCCAGCTCTCGGACGACGCCGCGGCGCGAAGGCGCTTCGCCGCCCGGTCCGCGGAGGACTGGCGGGCGTTTCTCGCGGCGCGCGCGGTCGAGCTCGCCCCGGGGGCGAGCGTGGTGGCCGTGGACGTCCTGATGGGCGACGACGGCGTGATGGGCTCCGAGGCGCTGTTCGACCGCCTGGCCGGTGCTCTGCGCGGCTGTCGCGACGCGGGCGTCATCGACGACGGCGAGCTCGAGCGCCTCGTCTACCCGGCCTGGTTTCGCTCGCTCGCCGAGCTGCGGGCCCCGTTCGCCCCGGGGTTCGTCGCGGCGGGCGGCGAGCGGCTGGAGCTGATGAGCATCGAGCCGATCGTGGAGCCCGATCCGTTCCGCGGGCTGCTCGACCGGCCCGCCGCCTACGCGGCCGCGCAGGCCGGGTTCCTCCAGGGGTTCCTCGAGCCGAGCTTCGCCGCCGCGCTGAACCCCGCCCGCACGCCGGAGCGTCGCGCCGAGGCGCTCGAGGCGATCTGGGCACGCACGCGCGACGCGATCGCGGCGGACCCGCATGGAGCGTCGCCCGACTACCGGCTGGTGGCGCTGCGCGTGCGCCGCGTGTCGTGAGCCCGGTGAACGGCGGCTAGGCCGAGGGGGCGGCGGTCTCCACGTCGATGACCTCGTAGGTCCTCAGCTCCGAGTGGCCGCCGAAGCCGCGCTGCCCGTCGCCGCGGTGCGCCCGCTTGAACGCGTCGCTGGAGACCCAGTCCCGGAAGGCCTGCTCGCTCTCCCACTCGGTGACGACGAGGTACTCCTCGTTGCGCAGTGGGCGCATGAGCTGGAACCGCACGAATCCCGGCGAGTCGGCCATGTGCCGCTCGCGGCTCAGGAACGCCCGCTCGAAGTCCTCGGCGCTCTCGGCCGGGATCGTGACGCAGTTCATGGAGACGAACATCGGCTCAGGCTACCCGGAGATGGTCGAGCAGCAGCCGCGT
>JANJUA010000313.1 GCA_024710825.1 Solirubrobacteraceae bacterium | reverse complement strand
CGGTCGAGGCGGCGCTGCGGCGCTTCCCCGGCGCCAAGGCACGCACCGTGCCCGAGTATCGTGACATGGTCGTCGGCCAGGTGGACCAGATCGTGACCATGCTCTACGCGCTGCTGGCGATGAGCCTGGTGATCTCGCTGTTCGGGATCGCCAACAGCCTCTTCCTGTCCATCCACGAGCGCACCCGCGAGCTCGGCATGCTGCGGGCGATCGGCGCCACGGCACGCCAGATCCGTGCGCTGATCCGCTTCGAGAGCGTGATCACCGCCCGCATCGGCGGCCTGCTCGGCACCGTCATCGGCCTCGTCTTCGCCTGGCTGACGACGTTCGCGCTCGATGACCTCGGGCTGGTCTTCGCCGTGCCGATCCTGCAGCTCGTGGCGCTGCTCGTCGTCGCGGTCGTCATCGGCATCCTCGCGGCGGTCGTTCCCGCCCGCCGGGCGGCGCGGATGAACGTGCTCCAGGCATTGGCGGCAGGCGACCTGTGAGGTCCGGCTCCGTCGCCGAGGCGCTGCGGTCGGCAACGGTGTCGTGAGCTCCGCGCGGCGCGCGGAGCGCGTGGCACGTCGCGCGCGTCCGACCGTCGGACGGACGCCGCATCTGCGGGCGCACCACCACCGGCGGCGCCTCATCGCGCGCCGCCCGGCGGCGGCCGTCGCGCTGCTGGCGGTACTCGGGCCCGGTCTGCTGGCGGGGCTGTCCGACGACGACCCGGCGGGCATCACGACCTACTCGATCCTCGGCGCCGAGCACGGCTACCGGCTGCTGTGGGTGCTCGCCCTCTCGACGGCGGCCCTCGTGCTCTTCCACGAGCTGGCCGCGCGCACCGGCGTGGTCACCAGCAAGGGGCTCGTCGCGCTCGTGCGCGAGCGCTACGGAAGCCGGCCGGCGGGCGTGGCCGTCGCGGCGCTCGTGATCGCCAACGTCGGCACGCTCGCCGCCGAGCTCGCCGGGGTGGCCATCGGTGCGCAGCTGCTGTTCGGCGTGCCCCGCGGGGTCGCGGTGCTCTCGGGTGCGGTGGTGGTCGGCGCGCTGGTGCTCGGCGCGAGCTTCCATCGTGTCGAGCACGTGCTCCTGGCGCTCTCGTCGGTCTTCGTCGCCTACATCGCCGCGGGGTTGCTCGCGGGACCGGACTGGGGGGCGGCGGCGACCGGGCTCGTGCTGCCGCGCATCCCCGCCGGACGCGACGCGATCCTGCTGTGCGTCGCCACGCTGGGCACGACGCTCGCACCGTGGGGCCTGGCCTTCATGCAGAGCTACGCCGTCGACAAGCGGCTCACCGTCGCCGACCTGCGCTACGAGCGCATCGACGTCGCGACCGGTGCTGTGCTCACGGGCGTCATCGGCGCGTTCATCGTCATAGCCTGCGCGGCCACGCTGCGCCCCGCGGGCATCTCGATAGACGACGGGGCGGAAGCCGCGCAGGCGCTCGAGCCTGTCGCCGGCTCGCTGGCCTCGACGCTGTTCGCCGTCGGCTTCCTGGGCGCGGCGCTGCTGGCGGCGGCGATCGTCCCGCTGTCGACCGCCTACTCGGTCTGCGAGGCGGCGGGGCGCCCGGCGGGACTGCATCTCGGTCTGCGCCGCGCACCGCTGTTCTACGGCGCGTTCGTGACCGCGATGGCCATCGCCACCACGATCGTGCTGGTTCCGTCGGTGCCTCTGGTCGCGGTGCTCTACCTCACGCAGGCGCTCAACGCGGTGCTGCTCCTGGCGATCCTGCCCTTCATGCGCGCGCTCGCGAGCGATCCCGACGTGATGGGCGAGCAGCGGCTGACCCGGTTCGGGCGCCTCGCCACCGGTCTCACCATCGCGGTGATCGCGGTGGCGTGCGTGACGCTCCTGAGCCTCACGATCGTGGGCTGAGCACGATTCGACAGCCGTCGCTGCGTCGATCCGTCGGGCGCGTCAGCGCGCCTTCGCCGTCCAGCGACGCTCGGCCGAGCACTGGCCGAACATCGTCGTGCCGCCCTCGAAGCTCGAGTGCGGCCGGCGCAGGACGACCCTGCCCGTTGCCTTGCCGGCCCTGACCCGACCGCTGACGGTCATCTCGATGACGCCATCGGTCCGCTCGGGAGCCGTCCACGAGAACCGGCCGGCCCGGTCGAGCCGGATCGGAGGCACGTTGGCGACCGCGTCGGTCTCCAGGCTCGAGTCCGTGCCCGCGAGGCAGAACGTCATCACCCCGGCCTGGAACGAGCGGACCTGCCCCTTGGCGACCTCGAACGTCACCGCGCGGTTCTGGTCGGTGCGGCCCTTGTAGGAGCCGGGGGAGGCGGAGGCGGAGGCGGAGACGAGGAGCAGACCGACGACGGCCGAGAGGATCAATAGCGCGCGCATGAACCCCAGTCTCGGCAGAACGGCTGCCGCACTTGAGACGCAGCCCCGCACGGGAGGTACGGATGACCGAGCGTGATCTTTACCCGGCGGGGCTGTGGAGAACCCGTAGCACGTCACGTAGACGCGACTGATGTCGGCTCCCGCGCCGACGCCCAGACTTGTGGTGACACCAAAGAGGTGCCCTCGGAAAGCTCAAACGGAGGGATTCACGATGCAACGCTTCATGCGTTACGGCGGTATCGCCGCCAGCGTCATCCTCATCGCGTTCGGCGTCGGCGCCCTGTACAGCGGCATCGACGGGCGCAACTACGTCCGCGACAGCCTCGCCGCGGAGAAGATCGTCGGCACGCCGGACTCCTCGATCCCCGGCCAGACGGTCGACACGGGGGCGGAGGCCAAGGCGTTCGCCCAGGTCATGCGCAAGCACGCCCTGCAGGCCACCGGCGGTCAGACCTACGCCGAGATGGACCGCTTCCTGGCCAAGGACGGCGGCACGACCAACGATGAGAAGCTCGCCGCGGTCAACGACAAGGGGGCGCCGGTCGACAACCCGGCCCGCAACATCTGGGTCACCCAGACCGCGCTGTCCAACGCGCTGAACATGAGCTACTTCGCTGAGCAGGTCGCCCTGTTCTCGCTCGTCATGGGCGTCGCGCTGGTGCTCTCGGGTGTCGGGTTCGGCATCGTCGCGATCTGGCTGATGGCCGGCCGCAGGCAGGCCGAGGCCGAGGCCAAGGCCCCGCGCCACGAGACGGTGGCCGCCTGAGCCCCGAACCGTCACCCCGGCGCAAGGGCACGGTTCCATCCCACTCCCAGCCAACGACAAGCTCGCGATCGCAGTCCCCCCGCTCCCAGGTGAGCAGGGGGATTGCGTCGTCGCTCGAGCCCGGTGCGCGTCCACCTGTACGGTTCGTGAGTGGCCGCCACCGTCCCTCTGACGTCGCTCTCGCACGGTGCGGGATGCGGCTGCAAGATGCCGATCGCCGAGCTCGAGCCGCTCCTGCGCGGGCTGCCGCGTAGCTCCGACCCGCGCCTGCTGGTCGGCAGCGAGACGTCCGACGACGCCGGCGTCGTCGAGATCGCCCCGGGACTGGCGCTCGTGCAGACAGTCGACTTCTTCACGCCGATCGTCGACGACCCCTTTGACTTCGGCCGCATCGCCGCGGCCAACGCGCTCTCCGACGTCTACGCGATGGGCGGCCGACCGTTGAGCGCGCTGTCGCTCGTCGCGTTCCCGCTGGAGCGCCTCGGCGCCGAGGTGCTCGAGCGGATCCTGCGGGGCGGCCTCGAGATCGTGGAGCAGGCGGGAGCGATGGTCGTCGGCGGGCACTCGATCGACGACCCCGAGCCCAAGTTCGGGCTCGCGGTGACCGGCCTGGTCGATCCCGCGGCGATGGTGACGAACGCGGGAGGGCGGCCGGAGGACGCGCTCGTCCTGACCAAGCCGCTCGGCGTCGGGGCGATCTCGACCGCGCTCAAGCGCGGCGCGGCGGGAGCGGCGGAGCTGGAGGCGGCGGTGGCGACGATGGTCGAGCTCAACGCCGCGGCGTCCCGCGCGGCGGTCTCGGCCGGTGCGCACGCCATGACCGACGTCACCGGCTTCGGCCTCCTCAACCACCTGCACGAGCTGGCGCGCGCGAGCGGCGTCGCGGCCCAGGTCGACGCGGCCGCGGTGCCGGCGCTGCCCGGCGCCGAGGAGCTCCTGCGCACCGGCGACGCGGTGTCCGGCGGCAGCCGCCGCAATCGCCTCCATGCCGAGGGCTTCACGACGTTCGATCCCGGTGTCGAGGAGTGGCGCCGGCGCCTGGTGGCCGACGCGACGACGTCCGGCGGCCTGCTCGTCGCCGTCGCGCCCGAGCGTGCCGACGAGGTGCCGGGCGCGCGGGTCGGCCGGCTCGTCACGGGGCCTCCGGGCGCGATCCGGGTCGACCCGTAGACGCGGTCCGGCCGGCAGCGACGTGAACGCCGCGGCGCGCAGATCGGGTAGAACGCCGATCCTGGAGCGGCTGGGGCCCGGTGGCCCGTCCGGTCTTCAAAACCGGCAAGCCGCGG
>JANJUA010000290.1 GCA_024710825.1 Solirubrobacteraceae bacterium | reverse complement strand
GCGCACGTCAGTCCCGCGGCGCGCGCTCGCAGCTCTCGAAGCCCGCGGCCTTGTGCGTCGAGTCGCAGAACGGCTTGGTGGCCGAGTGGCCGCAGCGGCAGAGCACGATCGATCGCCCGTCGGGCACCGGGAACTCGTGCCCGTCGGAGTCCACGATCCGCACCGGCCCGGTCACCTTGTACGGACCGTTGTCGCGCACCTTGATCTCCACCAGCGGCTCGTCCATGCCACGCAGACTACGAACGAGAGAGGGCGGCCCGTGGGCCGCCCTCTCGCTCAGCTCATCGGCCGTCGGTCGGCGGTGGGCCCGCCGGCTCGTCGTCCGCGCCGCGGGGCTCCTCCGACGACGGCGCCTCGCCCTCGCCACCGCCGACCGTCACGGGAGCCTTCGGCGCCCCGTCGATCAGCGAGAGCTCGATCTCCGCGCCGTCGTTCTCGGGCCCCTGCGGGACGTCGGCGATGACGATCTGGTTCGGGTGCAGCTCCGACCGCAGGACGAAGTCCGCGAGCGGGTCCTCGATGTAGCGCTGGATCGCCCGGCGCAGCGGGCGGGCGCCCATCGCGGGGTCCCAGCCCTTGTCGACGAGGAAGTCGCGGGCGACCTCGGTGAGCTCGAGCTGGAGCTCGCGCTCCGCCAGCGACGAACGGATCCGCAGCAGCAGCAGGTCGACGATCTGCTTGATCTCGTCCTTCTGGAGCTTGTGGAACACGATGACGTCGTCGATGCGGTTGAGGAACTCGGGCCGGAAGACCTTCTTGAGCTCGCCCATGATCCGCGTCTTCATGTCGTCGTAGGTGATGCCGGTCTCGTCCTGGCTGACCGCGAAGCCCAGCGGCGTGTTGCGCGCGATCTCCGACGCCCCGATGTTCGAGGTCATGATCACGATCGCGTGCCGGAAGTCGACCGTGCGCCCCTGGGCGTCGGTCAGCCGGCCGTCCTCCAGGATCTGCAGGAGGATGTTGAACACGTCCGGGTGGGCCTTCTCGATCTCGTCGAGCAGCAGCACCGAGTACGGCTTGCGCCGCACGGCCTCGGTGAGCTGGCCGCCCTCGTCGTAGCCGACGTAGCCGGGAGGCGAGCCGACGAGCCGCGACACGGCGTGCTTCTCCATGTACTCGGACATGTCGATGCGCACCATCGCGTCCTCGTCGCCGAACAGGAACTCGGCCAGCGTCCTGGCCAGCTCGGTCTTGCCGACGCCCGAGGGCCCCAGGAAGATGAACGAGCCGGTCGGCCGCTTCGGGTCCTTCAGTCCGGCGCGCGAGCGGCGGATCGCCTTCGAGATGACCTCGACCGCGGCGTGCTGCCCGATGACGCGCTTGTGGAGCTCCTCCTCCATCCGCATGAGCTTCGCCGTCTCGGCCTCGGTGAGCTTGAAGACGGGGATGCCGGTCCACATCGAGACGACGTCCGCGATCTCCTCCTCGCCGATGCTCGGGCGGTCGGCGGACTCGCCCTGCTCCCACTGCTCCTCGAGCTCGCGCTTCTTGTTCGTCAGGCGCCGCTCCGCGTCGCGGAGGTTGGCGGCCTTCTCGAACTCTTGCGCCTCGATCGCGGCCTCCTTCTGGCGCCGCGTCGACTCGATCTCGTCCTCGAGGTCCCGGTAGACGGGCGGCGAGGTCATCGACTTGATCCGCATGCGCGCGGAGGCCTCGTCGATGAGGTCGATCGCCTTGTCGGGCAGGAAGCGGTCGGAGATGTAGCGGTCCGACAGCTCCGAAGCGGCCTCGAGCGCCTCGTCGGTGATGTTGATCTTGTGGTGCGCCTCGTAGCGGTCGCGCAGGCCCTTGAGGATCTGCACGGTCTGCTCGATCGTCGGCGGGTCCACGCGGATCTGCTGGAAGCGGCGCTCGAGCGCGGCGTCGCGCTCGAGGTACTTGCGGTACTCGTCGAGCGTCGTCGCGCCGATCGTCTGCAGCTCCCCGCGCGCGAGGGCCGGCTTGAGGATCGAGGCGGCGTCGATCGCGCCCTCCGCGGCGCCCGCGCCGACGAGGTTGTGGAGCTCGTCGATGAACAGGATGATGTCGCCGCGCTGGGTGATCTCCTTCATCACCTTCTTGAGGCGCTCCTCGAACTCGCCGCGGTACTTCGAGCCGGCGACGAGCGCCGCCAGGTCGAGCGTGTAGATCTGCTTGCCCTTCAGCAGCTCCGGGACGTCCGAGTTCGTGATCCGCTGGGCCAGGCCCTCGACGACGGCGGTCTTGCCGACGCCGGGCTCGCCGATGAGCACCGGGTTGTTCTTCTGGCGGCGCGAGAGGATCTGCATGATCCGCTCGATCTCCGTCTCGCGGCCCACGACCGGGTCGAGCTTGCCGTCGGCGGCGAGCTTGGTGAGGTTGCGCCCGAACTGGTCGAGCAGCTTCGAGGACTTCTTGCCCTCGCCCTGCGCGCCCGCCGCGCCGGCGGCGGCGCCCTGGCCGCCGGAGCCCTGGCGGCGTCCGCCCGGGCCCGACAGCATGCGGATGACCTCGTTGCGGATCTTCTCGGAGTCCGCGTCGAAGTCGAGCAGGATGCGGGCGGCGACGCCCTCGTTCTCGCGGACGAGGCCGAGCAGGATGTGCTCGGTGCCGATGTAGTTGTGGCCGAGGCTCAGGGCCTCGCGCAGCGCCAGCTCGAGCACCTTCTTCGCCCGGGGCGTGAACGGGATCTGGCCGGACGTGACCTCCTCGCCCGAGCCGACGATGCGCACGACCTGCGCGCGGACGCGCTCGACGGTGATGTCGAGGCTCTCCAGCACCCGGGCGGCAAGGCCCTCCTCCTCCCGCAGGAGGCCGAGGAGGATGTGCTCGGTGCCGATGTAGTTGTGCTTGAGCGTCCGCGCCTCCTCCTGGGCGAGAACGACCACCTGGCGGGCTCGTTCTGTGAATCGCTCGAACATTCGGATACGTCCTTCCTACTGGTGGCGGCGCTTTGGGTCTGTTCGTGGGGACGGTGAACTACCCGCCGCCCAAGTGATCGACCCATTGGGGCGAAAAGATGAGCGTGCGGGTCCGTTTGCGGGCATGACCCAGTCTACCAACGGGGTCCCGCGGCTCCGGGGGGTTGCCAGGGCGCCGACCGACGTCGCTGTCGACTTGACGTCGCCATGCGACGCTTTCTCGACAGTGACCCGCGGTCAGTCGCGCATCGCGGGGAACAGCACGACCTCGCGGATCGAGCGGCGCCCGCTCAGCACCATCACGAGGCGGTCGATGCCCATCCCCAACCCGCCGGTCGGCGGCATGCCGTGCTCCAGCGCGGCGAGGAACAGCTCGTCGAACGGCTGCGTCTCCTCGTCGCCGGCCTCGGCGTAGCGGACCTGCGCCTCGAAGCGCGCCCGCTGGTCGTCGGGGTCGTTGAGCTCGGTGAACGCGTTGGCGAGCTCCATCCCCTGGCAGAACGCCTCGAAGCGCTCGACCACGCCCTCCTGCGCCGGGTCCCGGTGCGCCTTGGCGAACGGCGACAGCTCCACCGGGTAGTCCATGACGATCGTCGGCTGGATCAGCTTCGGCTCCACGTACTTCGACAGCAGATCGTCGACGAGCTGCGGCCAGTTGCGGTCCTCGGTCGGCAGGCGGTCGCCGATCGCCTCCGCCAGCGCGTCGCGCGAGCGCAGGGCCAACACGTCGATCCCCGTGTGGTCGAGGATCGCGTCGCGCAGCGTGACCCGGCGCCAGGGCGGCGTGAAGTCGAGCTCGCCCTCGTAGCCGACCTGCTGCGCGACCGAGTGAACCAGGGCCTCCAGGCGCTTGGCCTGGTCGCCGTAGTCCGCATAGGCCTCGTACCACTCGACCATCGTGAACTCGGGGTTGTGCTTCGGCGACAGCCCCTCGTTGCGGAAGTCCTTGCCCAGCTCGTAGACCTTCTCCAGGCCGCCCACGACGAGCCGCTTCAGGTACAGCTCGGTGGCGATCCGCAGGTAGAAGTCGCGGTCCAGCGCGTTGAAGCGCGTCACGAACGGCCGCGCCAGGGCGCCGCCGTACAGCGGCTGGAGCACCGGCGTCTCGACCTCCACGAAGCCCGCCTCGTCGAGCGCGCGCCGCACCGCCGAGACGATCCTCGCCCGCAGCAGGAACAGCGCGCGCGTGTCCTCGTTGGCGATCAGGTCGAGCTCGCGCTGCCGGTAGCGCGTCTCGACGTCCTGGAGCCCGTGGTGCTTGTCGGGCGGCGGGCGCAGCGACTTCGCCAGGATCGCGAAGTCGTCGACCCGCAGGGTCAGCTCGCCGCGACGGGACCGCAGCGCCGTGCCGTCGACGCCGATCAGGTCGCCGAGGTCGAGCGACAGCAGCCGCTCCATCGCCTCCTCGCCCAGCACGTCGCGCCGCGCCTGAAGCTGAAGGCGCCCCGAGCGGTCGACGAGGTCGAGGAAGGCCATCTTGCCCTGCCCCCGCCGAGCGGCCAGGCGGCCGGCTACGCGGTAGCGGGCCTCGGTCTCCTCGCCGTCGGGCAGGTCGGCGTGGCGCTCGTGGACGGTCGCCGTCGCCACCACGCCCGGATAGGCGTGCGGAAACGGGTCCACGCCGTCGGCGCGCAGCCGCTCGAGCTTCGCCCGCCGGGCGGCGAGCAGCCCGGACGGCTCCTCCTCGCTCACTTCAACCCGATGTCGATCTTGGTGATCCTGAGCTGCCGCTTCTTCCCGTTCGGCAGCACCACGTCGACCACGTCGCCCTTCCTGCGGCCCATCAGCGCCTTGCCGACGGGCGACTCGTTCGACAGCCGCTCCG
>JANJUA010000279.1 GCA_024710825.1 Solirubrobacteraceae bacterium | reverse complement strand
CGCACGGCCCGCGAGGCCGGCTACACGGCGGTCATGTCGCACCGCTCCGGCGAGACGGAGGACGTCACGATCGCCGACCTCGCCGTCGCCACCGGCTGCGGCCAGATCAAGACCGGCGCGCCGTCGCGCAGCGACCGCGTCGCGAAGTACAACCAGCTGCTGCGGATCGAGGAGCAGCTCGGCGCCGACGCCACGTTCCCGGGGCGCTCGGTGTTCCGCTCGTAGCGGCGGCTCGCCGCGAGGAGGAGTTCGCCTCCGGCCCGCGAACGCCCAGGGGTGCATCGCATTCGCTGGGACCGAGTGGGCCGGGTGGCGCTCCTCTGCGTCCTGCTCGGCATCGTCGCGCTCTACGTCGGCCCCGCCCGCTCGTACTTCACGACGCGCGGGGAGGCGAAGGAGAAGCACGCCGAGGTGCGGCGCCTGGAGGCGGAGCACGAGCGTCTGAAGGCACGTCGCAAGGCGCTCACCCAGCCGGAGACGCTCGAGCGCGAGGCGCGGCAGCTCGGCTACGTGAAGCCGGGCGAGAAGGCCTACGTCATAGAGGAGCTGCCCGCCTCTCCGTAGGACCTACAGTGGTCTCGATGCCGTTCGAGACCGCCGCCTTCGACTGGCGCGCCGCCGAGCGCCGCGTCCAGGAGACCCCGCCCGACGAGCGCCTGGCGATGGAGCGCGTGATCGAGGCGATCTTCGCCGAGCTGCGCCGCCGCATCGGCATCACCTTCACGGCCGACGAGCTCGCGGACTTCTACGACGCGGGCACGGACTGGTGCCTCGAGCTCGCGCAGCGCGTCGCGCCCGACGCCCCGTGGGCGTGGGAGGCGTCGACCGTCGTGGACGCCGCGTTCCACCGCTACCTGGGGGGAGCGACGGACTACGCGGGCGGCCGGCGGCTGTACGACTAGATCGCTGACCCGGGTAGGAGCAACCGCGCCGGGGTCCCGGCGCGCTCGTCCTCTCGTCTTCGGTCGGCCCTCGTCGGGGCCGGGTGCGTCAGTCGTCGTCCTCGCCGTCGCCGTCTCCGGCGCGGGTGATGACGATGCGGTCTTCTTCGATCGTGACCTCGACCGGGCGGTGTCCCGCCCAGTGCTCGGCGTAGGTGGGGTTGTCCGCCACGGCGGGGTCGAGCCACAGTCCGTAGCCCTCCTCACCGTGGTCGAACGTGCCCTCGAGCGGGCCGGCCTTCGTCCGCCGACCGCGGCCGCGACGGCCGCGACGGCGTGAGGCCGGCTTGGCCTCGTCGGAGTCTGCGTCCTCGTCGTCGGACTCGGCGGCGGCAGCGGCGGCATCGGCCGCAGCCTTGGCCTCCCGCTCCGCCTCGAGCTCCTTGGCGATGAGGGCGTCGTCCTCCGCACGGAGGTCGATCTCGTCGTCGAAGTCGACGGAGGCCGTGGCCTCGCCGTTCTCCGTCGACTCGGGCGCGAGTTCGTTCTCGCGCTTGAAGGTCTCGATCTGCTGCACGGTCACCTCGAGCTGATGCGCGATCCAGGCGTCCGTGCGACCCTGTCGCACCCATGTGCGAATCTGATTGAGATGTGGGCGCAATGAGCGGCGTGCCATGAGTGGCGGGGACCTTAGCGAAGAGGCCGCACGTTTCGTCCGGAACACCGAAGGGAAGGCGCAGGGAGACCGCGCCCGAGGCAGGGAGGTGCCAACCATGCTGGTCCTGACACGCAAGTCCAACCAGAGCATCATGATCGGGGACGACATCGAGGTCTCGGTGTTGTCGATCATGGGGGAGAAGGTGCGCATCGGCATCCAGGCTCCCCGTGACATCCCGGTGTTCCGCAAGGAGGTCTACCTCGAGATCCAGGAGGAGCGGGGAGGCGTGGGCGTGAAGGCGGCGGAGCGCTCCGCGGACTCCGGCTCGAACCTCCGGGCGGAGGTGGACGACGAGCTGCGCAGGCTCAGCAGCTGACGCCGCCGCGCCTCAGCCCATGACCATGTAGAGGATCTCGAACATCGCGATCGTCACGAGCACGGCGGTCGCGACGAGCACGGCGACGAGCACCCCGAAGCGCATCGAGCCGTGGCGGTGGCGCTTCTCGAGCGTCCGCTGACGGGACCGGTCGACCGCCGCCCGGCGCAGGGCGTCGCGACGGTCTCGATCCTCCTGGGACTCCTCGTGGAAGGCCCGTTCGAGCTCCGCGAGGCTCTGGCGCATGCGCAGTGCCATCACCGCGAATCGTACCCCCAACGGCGTCAGTGCCTCGGCGGCGGCGTGGCTAAGCTCGCCGGAAGGCGGATCCGGCGGCACAGGTCGGCGGGGCGCCTCGGCACGACAGACAGGGGACATGAAGTGAGCAAGGAGATCTACCGGGCGCAGGCTCGCGTCGTCGGGGGCCGCGAGAACGGGCACGGGCGCACGTCCGACGGCGCGCTGGACGTGCAGCTGCGCCCGCCGGGCAACGACGAGGGCGCCACGAACCCGGAGCAGCTCTTCGCCGTCGGCTACGCGGCCTGCTTCGAGGGCGCGATCCGGGTCTGCGCCCGGCGCCAGCGCTTCGAGATCGACGACGTGACGATCGATTCGAGCGTGGCGCTCCTCAGCGCGGAGCAGCGCTCGTTCGCGCTCGCGGTCGAGTTCGACATCGCGCTGCCGGAGATCGACGACCCGGCGCGTGCCGCCGAGATCGTGGCGGCCGCGCACCAGATCTGCCCGTACTCGCGCGCCACCCGCGGCAACGTGGAGATGTCGCTGCGCGTGAACGGCCAGGCGGTCGAGCTCGACGCCGCCTGACGCGGCGCCCGTGCTCACCGCCAAGCTCGAGGCGTTCGCGCGCTCGCTGACCCCGAGCGCGCGCCGGCAACGCGCCGTCCGCCGGCGGATCGCCCGCGAGCACCTGCGAGGCGACGGCATCGAGATCGGCGCCCTGCACCTGCCGCTGCGCACGCCGCGGCGGGCGCGGGTGCGCTACGTGGACCGCATGGGCGTCGACGGCCTGCGCGAGCACTACCCGGAGCTCGCGGACGAGCCGCTGGTCGAGGTCGACGTGATCGACGACGGGGAGCGGCTCGACTCGCTGGCGTCGGCGTCGCAGGACTTCGTCATCGCCAACCACTTCATCGAGCACTGCGAGGACCCGCTCGGGACCATCGGCAGCCATCTGCGCGTCCTGCGGCCCGGCGGGGTGCTCTACCTGGCGGTGCCGGATCGGCGCCACACCTTCGACCGGGACCGTCCGGTGACCACGCTCGAGCACGTCGTGCGCGACCACCGCGACGGGGGAGCGGCGTCGCGCGCCGGCCACTACCTCGAGTGGGCGCGCGCCGTCGAGCGCCTGCCGGACGACCTCGCGCCGGCAGCGGCGCAGCGGCTCGACGAGTCCGACTACAGCATCCATTTCCACGTCTGGGAGCCCGACCCGTTCCTGGAGATGCTGGGCTACGGCCGCTCCGAGCTGGGCTTGGCGCTGGAGGTCCAGGCGCTCCAGCGCAACGGCCACGAGTTCATCGTCGTGCTGCGCAGGGCACCGGACGAACCGCCCACCGGCATCGGGCACCGTCAGCGCGACGGATAGGCCGCGAACGCGGCGGTGTCCCAGCCGGCCCGGCGCGCGCCCGCCCGGTAGGCGCTCTCGTAGAAGTCGAGCAGCATCCGATCCGGGTCGGCGCTCGCGCGCACCGCGTCGTAGGGCGGCACGGCGAGCGAGCCCGTGCCCGTGTCCTGCCACTCCGCGGCGGCCGGGCCGAGCGGCTCGTCGCGGAGGCCGTCCGGCTCCGGCGCGGTGTAGGAGTAGAACGCCGGGTACGGGGTGCGGCGGTCGTCGCCCGGCCAGAAGCCGAACGCGACCACCTCGTGCGAGTAGGCCTCCGCGGTCACCCGGTCGGCGTCGGGGGCCACCGGCGCCGGCCGGCCCGAGTAGCGGGAGTGCGCGAGGTCGAAGCTGTGCCAGAAGAGCTGGATCGGGCTCGCCTTGCCGTTGAAGCCCGAGGCGAACCGGCCCAGCACGTGCTCGGTCGCGGCGAGGATCCGCCAGAAGCGCGTGACCGCGTCCGGGTCGTAGCTGTCGTTGACGCGGTCGTCCGGGAACGCCGGCCCGTCCAGGTCGTACGGTCGCGCGAGGATCTCGACCTCGACTCCGAGATCGCGCAGCGCACCGATCAGCTCGGCGTAGAAGTCCGCGCACGCCGGGCGCCGGCCGAGCTCGACGCGCCGCTCCTGCCCGTCGCTGCTCGTGATCCGGACGCGGTGGTCGAGCAGGTCGAACGCGATCTCGACGTCGCGCTCGCCGACCGGCATCGGCCCGGTCGTCAGCCCGCGCGTCGCGAGCAGGAGCGTGACGTGCCACCAGTGGTTGCGAAACGGCGCCAGCGCCATGCGGATCTTGCCGACGATCTGCGCGTAGCGGTGCAGCGTCTGCTTGGTCGGCTCCCACTCTTCGTAGGGCAGCGCCGGCCACGGTCCGGTCACGCGACCACCGCGTCTCGCCGCCGGGCCGCTTCCCGTCCCGCCAGGAAGCCGAACACCAGTCCGAGCGAGATCGTCCCTCCGGCGCCGCCGTAGAACCCCTTCGTGGGCGCGCCGCCCGCGTTGCCGGCGGCGTACAGGCCCGGGATGACCCTGCCCTCGGTGTCGAGCGCGCGCCCGAGCGCGTCGGTCTTCGGGCCGCCCACCGTGCCGAGCGCGCTGGCCTCGACCTTCACCGCGTAGAACGGCGAGCTGTCGACGGGCCCGAGCACGCTCGACGGCGGGCTCTCGAGCATGGGTCGGATGATCTTCGCCAGGGGCCCGACGACGAGGGAGCGCAGGCGCTCGGGGTCGTCGCGCTTCGCCACCCGCCCCGCGAGCTTGCTCACGACGGGCCCGATCGCCGTGGCGATGCCGATCCGGGCCCTGGCGGTGGCGGCGGGGAACCGCGCGTCGGGCGAGTTCTCGCCCAGCCGGGGGTGGAAGGCGCCGAAGTAGCGGTCGAACAGGGTGCCGCCGCGGTCGAACTGCGGATCGCGCGCCCGGGCGGCCTCGGGGTTGAACCGGTCGACGGTGCGGAGCAGCCCCACCTCGTCGACCCCGATCTCCGCGGCCAGCTCGGCGAGCGTGTCGGCCCGATGGAGGTAGTCGGGCACGTCGCCGCCCGGCGGGACGCCGAAGATCCCGAACCTCGTCCAGTAGTCGTGGTCGAAGATCAGCCACGCCGTGGCGTTCGGCATCGTGCCCGTCTCCGGGTCGACCTGCCGCATGATCCGTCCGAACTGGTCGTAGGGCAGGGCCTCGTTGGCGAAGCGCTCGCCGCGGCTGTTGACCATGATGCTGTGGGGCAGCGCCCGCTCGCCCAGGAACACGCGGCTGAGCGGTCGGCCCTCCAGCTCCTCGCCGGGGAGCTGCACGCCGGGCATCCACCAGGCGTCCTCCATGCCGGTGAGATCGGCGCCCACCTCCTCGGCGAGCTGCACCGCGATGCCGTCGTGCCCGGCGGGCGAGACCTGCACGCCGAAGGGCGCGCCGAGGTGCGTCGTCGTCAGCTCGGACGAGCTCTCGAACCCGCCGCTGGCCAGCAGGACCCCTCCGGCGGCGCGCACCGTGTGCTCGTCGCCATCCGCCCGCACGACGACCCCGTGCACCCCCGACTCGTCCGTGACGAGCCGCGTCGCGGGCGCCTTGACGCGCACGTCGACGCCGTTGCGCAGGCCGGCCTCCAGCAGGGCGCCGACCAATGCCGGTCCGGCGAGCCAGACGTCGTCGATGCCGATCCCACCGAGCAGCTACAACGGGAGCGGGTTCCTCGCCATGCCCGTCGTCAGGGCCGGTCGCACGTACCTCGCCGCCTCACCCAGCCCCTCGGGGGAGTACGGGCCGGGGAAGAGCGCCCGGCCGACGGAGGCGCCGTCGATGTCGGAGCGGTAGTCCGGCCAGAGCGCCGGGATCCACCCGAACGAGGTGTGCCCCTCGATGAACCGGGCTACGTGCGGCCCGGTCTCCAGGAACTTCTCGATCACGTCGTGGTCGAGGATCTGGTCACGGCCCTCGCCGTAGATGTAGCGCCGCGCCTCGTCCAGGTCGTCGTCGACCTTCAGCTCCTCGGTCGAGAAGCCGTGGTTGGGTATCCAGGCCGCACCCGCCGAGATCCCGGTGGCGCCCCCGACGATCTCCCGGGACTCGACGACGAGGACCCGAGCGCCCTCCTTGGCGGCGGTGAGCGCGGCCATGAGACCTGCCCCGCCCGACCCGACGATCACCACGTCCACCTCTTCGGGGATGCCGTGCCGCGACACGCTCCCGATGGAGCCGCTGTGCTGCGTCGAGCCGTCAACCATGCTTCCTCCGTCCGATCGGGTTCAGCTCATGCTCCTACCCGATGCGACGAACGCCGATCAGCATGCCGCCCACAGGCCGCGGCCGGCCTCGCGCGCCTCGCGCGCCAGCTCGGCGAAGCTGTCGGCGAAGCGCACGTTGGGCGGAATGGTGAGAGGTCGCGCGTAGCCGTCGCGGATCAGCGCCTCGTTGACGAACGTCCCGTCGTCGGCGCGGTGGACGTAGGCGAGCAGGCGGCCGTAGCGGTCGCGACGCTCCACGTCGAATCGCAGCCGCACGTCGGCGCCGTCGACCAGGCGCGCGTTCTGCTCGCTCGCCCGCTTCGCGAAGCACTCCACGGGCGTGCCCGGCTTGACGGACTCGGGCGTGTCGACGCCGATGTAGCGCACGATCTCCTCCACGCCGTCGAGGTCGACGCGGATGGTGTCGCCGTCCACGATCCGGGTCACGGTGGCGTCGGCGCCGCCTCCGCTCGCGGGCTCGCCGTCGCCATCGCGTGAGGCGGAGACCAGCCCCGCGAGGACCGCGACGGCCAGGACGGCGACGACGACGGCGAGGCGACCGGGCATCCGCATCCCGGCCACCGTCGCACACGCGGCGGCCGGTACGCGGACCCGTGGAGCTACGCGATCGTGACCTCGTCGGAGAGGTAGACGTCCTGGATCGCGTGCAGCAGTGCGATCCCCTCGTCCATCGGCCGCTGGAACGCCTTGCGGCCCGAGATCAGGCCCATGCCGCCCGCGCGCTTGTTGATGACCGCCGTGCGGACCGCCTCGGCCAGATCGCTGTCGCCCGCCGACGCGCCGCCGCTGTTGATGAGGCCCGCGCGGCCCAGGTAGCAGTTGACGACCTGCCAGCGGCAGAGGTCGATGGGGTGCTCCGAGGTCAGCTTGTCGTAGACGAGCTGGCTCGTCTTGCCGTAGCCGCTGCCCATCGCGGGGTAGCCGCCGTTGTTCTCAGGCAGCTTCTGCTTGATGATGTCGGCCTCGATCGTCACGCCCAGGTGGTTCGCCTGGCCCGTGAGATCGGCGGAGACGTGGTAGTCGACGCCGTCCTTCTTGAACGCCGAGTTGCGCAGGTAGCACCACAGCACGGTGAACATCCCGAGCCGATGGGCCTCCTCGAAGGCCTGGGCGACCTCGACGATCTGGCGGCGGCTCTGCTCGGAGCCGAAGTAGATAGTCGCGCCCACGCCCGCCGCGCCCATCTCCCACGCCCGCTTGACCGACGAGAACATCACCTGGTCGTACTCGTTCGGGTACGTCAGCAGCTCGTTGTGGTTGAGCTTGACGATGAAGGGGAACTTGTGCGCCCACCTGCGGCTCACCGCGCCCAGCACGCCGAGCGTCGACGCGATCGCGTTGCAGCCGCCCTCGACCGCCAGCTTGACCAGGTTCTCCGGGTCGAAGTACAGGGGGTTGGGCGCGAACGAGGCGGCGCCCGAGTGCTCGATGCCCTGGTCGATCGGCAGGATCGACGCGTAGCCGGTGCCCGACAGGCGGCCGCTCTTCGACAGCCACTCGAGCTGGCGCAGCACGTTGGTCGAGCGGTCCGACTCGACGAACACCCGATCGATGAAGTCGGGTCCGGGGAGGTGCAGGTTCGCCTTGTCGAACGTGGTGCTCTGGTGGTTGAGCAGCGCGTCCGCGTCGTCGCCCAGAAGCTCCTCCAGGCGCGACGTCGTCATCTCGGTTGCAGCCACGACGGTCTCCTCTGCATGCGTTCGGTCGTTACAGGCAGACTACCCCGGGTAGCCTTCCGCGCCGAGCCATGGAGCACCACTTCTCCGAGCCCAACTTCACGATCGGCGTAGAGGAGGAGCTGATGATCGTCGACGGGGAGACGCAGGACCTCGTCAACGCGATCGAAGCGCTCCTGGAGGATGCCCCCGCCGGGGCGATCAAGCCCGAGCTGATGGAGTCCGTCCTCGAGGTCTCCAGCGACCCGTGCGCGAACACGCGCGAGCTCGAGCCGCAGCTGCGCGCGCTGCGGCGCCAGGTGCGCGAGACGGCCGCGGGCAAGGGCCTGGCGATCGGCTCGGCCGGCACCCACCCGTTCGCGATGTGGGAGGACCAGCGCATCGTCGCGCGCTCCCGCTACCGCGACCTCATCTCCGCCCTGCGCTTCGTGGCGCGCCAGGAGCTCATCTTCGGCATGCACGTCCACGTCGGCATCGACGATCCCGACAAGGCGATCCACGTCGCCAACGGGATGCGCGTCCATGTGCCGATCCTGCTCGCGCTCAGCGCCAACTCGCCGTTCTGGCGCGCCGACTCGACCGGCCTGCAGTCCACGCGCACGCCGATCTTCCGCGCGTTCCCGCGGGTCGGCATCCCGCCGGAGTACGAAGGCTGGGAGGACTACGAGCGGCGGATCGAGTTCATGGTCGAGGCCGGCTCGATCGAGGACTACACGTGGCTCTGGTACGACGTGCGGCCGCATCCGAACTTCGGCACCGTCGAGATCCGGGCGATGGACTCACAGACGCGGATCGAGCATACGCTCGGCATCGCCGCGCTCGTGCAGGCGATGGTCCGTGAGCTGGCGATCCACCACGACGAGGGCCGGCAGCTCACGGCCTACCCCTGGGAGATGCTCGACGAGAACAAGTGGATGGCGTCGCGGCATGGCCTCGACGGCGAGCTCGTCGACCTGCCGTCGCACGAGCGGGTCGCGTCCAAGGAGCTCGCCCGGCGACTGCTGGATCGCCTGCGCGAGCACGCGCAGGATCTCGGCTCGGCGGACGCGCTCGAGGGCATCGAGGACCTGCTGGCGCGCGGCAACGGGGCGACGCGCCAGTTGACCGTGTGGGAGGCCAACCACGATCTGCGCGAGGTCATGGCCGAGATCGTGGAGGCCACGGGCGCCTGAGCGCTCCGGATCGCATCGCGCCCCGCGTATCATCGGGATGCATGGCACGGGGTGCTGATCTGTTCGTCGTCTGCAAGAACTGCGGGTCCGAGGTCAGCCCGTACGTGACCGAGTGCCCGTACTGCGGTCAGCGGGTCCGCAAGCGGGCGCCGAAGATCGAGCGGGGCGGGGCGCAGCGCGAGCCGCGCATGGGCCGTCGCTCGTCGCGCCGCGCCCGCGGCGGCCCGCGCCTGAGCCGCCTGCGCTCGGGCGAGCTGCCGGGCGTCCGGACCGAGGGGCGCCCGGTCGCGACGATAGCGATCGTCGCGGCCTGCTTCCTCGCGTACCTGGCGGCCGTCGCCGGTGCGTTCTTCCCGCCGGACGCCATCGTCTTCGGCCCGATCGACGGCGAGTGGTGGCGAGTGGTCACGGCGCCGTTCATCCACCTCAGCGGCGGCGGGATCATCTTCGCCGGCGGCGCCTACCAGTTCGCGACGATGGTCGCGATCGGCATCTTCGGCATCGCGCTGGAGCGCCGCTACGGCTCGCTCACCGTGCTCGTGCTGGCGTTGCTCGCCGGCGCGGGCGGCATGGCGGCCGCGGCGGCGATCGAGCCCGGCCCGCTGGCGGCCGGAGCGAACGGCATGGCGCTCGGCCTGCTCGTCGCCTGGGCCGTCCCCGACGTCCTGGCCTGGCGGCGCGACGAGGAGTGGGAGGGCGACCTGATGGGCGCCGGCGTCATCGCGCTCGTCCTGCTGGCGATGCCCGCGCTCGTCGACTTCGCCAACGCGATCGCCGGCGTGACGGGAGCGCTGATCGGCCTGCTGGCGGGATTGGTGCTCGTGCGGCTGCGGCCGCGCTAGGGTCCCGTGGGCTGGTGACCGAGCCCACCACCTACACCGCCGAGGAGGTCGACGCCGCCGTGGCGGCGCTCTCCGACCCGGAGCGCCTGGCGCACGCCCAGGAGGTCGTCGTCCATGCCGCGCCCAACCTGCAGCGGGTGCTGAACGCCGCGCTCGAGGAGGGCGGCTGGTTCGGCGACGCGCACGAGGAGCAGGTCACGCGCGCCGCCACGATCGAGGACCCCGCCGAGCGGCTTGCCGCGATGCGGACGCTACTGGCGGAGGAGACCCGCCTCGGGATGCTCGTCGGCGCGACGGTCGGGTTCGAGCTCGCCCGCGAGCTGCACCGACGACGACACGGAGGCTGACAGATGGAGATCCGCTATCTCGGGCATGCGACGTTCGAGCTCGTCGACGGGGACACCCGGATCCTCATCGACCCGTTCCTGGCGCCGCACAACCCCAAGGCGCCCGTCACGGCCGACGAGGTCGACCCGACCCACATCGTGGTCACCCACGGTCACGCCGACCACATCGGCGATACCGTCGCGATCGCCGCCCGCACCGGCGCCTCGGTGACGGCGATCGTGGAGATCGCCCAGGAGCTCGCCGCGGACCTGCCCGACGGGGAGGTTCGCGAGCTGAACCTGGGCGGCACCGACGTGTTCGACTGGGGCTGGGTCAAGCTCGTGCCCGCCTGGCACACCTCGACCACGCCGAAGGGAACGGTCAACACCGCCGCGGGCGCCGTCGTGCATCTGAACGGCACGACGATCTACCACCTCGGCGACACCGCGCTGTTCAGCGACCTTCAGCTCGTGGGCCGGCGCCACCCGATCGACGTCGCGCTGATGTGCATCGGCGGCTACTACACGATGGACCGCCACGACGCGGTCGAGGCCGCCCGGCTCGTGGGCGCCGGGACGATCATCCCGGGCCACTACGACACGTTCCCGCCGATCGAGACGGACGCGGCGGCGTTCAAGGCGGACGTCGAGCGCGAGACCGACACCAAGGTCGTGGTCCTCGCGCCCGGGGAGACCCACACGACATGACCCACGCGATCGTCCTCGTCGAGGCCGAGCGCGACGCGATGTCGACCCTCGGAGGCCGGCTCGCGGAGATCGACAACGTCGGGCAGGTGTACTCGGTGACCGGGTCGTGGGACTTCGTGGCGATCGTCCACGTCAAGCGCCACGAGCAGCTCGCCGAGGTCGTCGCGGCCGGGATCGGCCAGACCGACGGGGTCGCCCGCACGCAGACGATGGTCGCGTTCGAGGCGTTCTCCCGCCACGACCTCGAGGCGCTCTTCTCCGTCGGCGAGTAGACGTGGACGTCGCGCCGCGGATCCGGCCCGAGTACGGGCCCTCGCTGCCCGAGCTGCTCCGGCGCCGCCTGTCCTTGCGCGCCCGGCGCGCACTCGGCGCGGCGGCCGTCCTGATCGGCCTGGCGCTCGCCGGCTGGTGGCTCTGGGCGCCCGAGGACGGGCGCTACGTCCACCGCTCCGAGCCGGTCTTCAACGTGCGCTTGACGGAGCGCGGCGGGCTGCACCGGGTGAAGGCCGAGCCCGGCGAGATCCTGCGGCTCGAGGCGCGCCGCCGCGGGCGGGTCGTGCAGTCGTTCACCGTCGCGCCGTTCGAGCTTCCGGCCTCCGACGTCGAGCCCGCCGCGGCGATGGGGCTCCTGGCCGTCGCGCGGGTCCGCGACGAGCTCGCGCCGACGTTCGACGCGTTCACGCCCACCGACGAGGGCAAGGCGAACATCAACGACGCGCTCGGCTATCAGGTCGGCTTCGAGGCCGTACGGGACGGCCGGACCGTGCTCGGGCGCCAGGCGCTGCTGCTGGACCCGGAGGGCGGCGGTCGCGAGGGCGTCGTGCTGACGGCGATCCAGGAGCCGCGCGGACCGGTGCGGTCGGTGGCGGACGTGGGCGCCGCGGGCCCGCTGCGAGTGCCGTACCGCTCGTTGCGCTTCGGAACGAAGTGGCCGTAGCGACGATCTCCTTAGACGACTTCCGCGCCGTCGACATGCGCGTCGGGAGGGTCGTGGAGGTCGTGAGCTTCCCAGCGCGGCAGATCGGGCCGATGCGGTCCGGGGTGCTCGTGCTGGGCGCGGTGCAGGAGGACGGGACGGTCCCGGTCCTGCGCCCGGACGGCGACGCCACCCCGGGGCAGCGGATCGCCTAGGGCGACGAGAGCGGCGGCGTCGGCTCGGGGGCGGGCTCGACGGCCGGCGGCGGCGCGGGCTGCTCGGCGGGCGCGGGCTCGACGGGCGTCGGCGCGGGCTCGGCCGGCGGTGGCTCGGGGGTCGTGGTCGCGGGCGGGACCGTCGCGGTGGGCGGCACCGTGGCGGTCGGTGGGGTGGTGACGGTGGGTGGCGGGACGACCGGCTGCGTCGTGGTTGGCGGGCCGGGCAGGACGGTGACGTCGCCACCCTCCTGCGTCGTCGTGGGCGGCGGCGGCGCAGGAGCGGTCGTCACGGGCGGGGTCGGCGTCGCGGCCGGCTGCAGCTCGACGGCGTCGGACGGCGCCTCGTCCTTGGCGGTTGCGGCCTTCGCCTCCCCGTCCTTCGTGTCGGCCATCGTCGTCGTGGGCTGCGGCTCTGGCTCGGGAGCCGCCGGCTTGGGCGGGGCCGCCGGCGCGGGCGCCGGCGTGGGTGCCGGCGTGGGTGCCGGCGCGGCGGCCGGGGGCGCGGAGGCGATCTGGACGGGCTGGGGCTTGGTGTGGGCGGGC
>JANJUA010000277.1 GCA_024710825.1 Solirubrobacteraceae bacterium | reverse complement strand
AGGCGGACGCTGGGCCGTCGGCGCCAAGTCGCACCTCGCGCTCGTCGACGGCGGCTCTGACCCTCCGGCGCGCGACCTCCTGAGCGTGCTGTTCGACGACGAGCCCGAGGCCGCCGCGCCCGACGTGCCCGACCCCTGGCTGCCGCGGCCCGAGCCGACTTCGTCGGAGCTGGCCGCGGTGGGGCTGAGCGCGGGGATCGCCCGGGCGCTGCGGCTGCCCGCCGAGGCGCCCGTGCTCGCCGCCGAGCTGGCGCTGGCGGCGCTCACGGCGCTCAGCTCGGCCCCGCGGACGCCGCTGACGGCGCCGACCGGCCCGCACCGGGTGTACGCGGTGGCGCGCGCCCAGCTCGACGACCTGCGCGCGGTCAAGGACGCCCTCGGCGGCACGGTCAACGATGTGGTGCTGGCGATCGTGGCCGGCGCGCTGGGCCGCTGGCTGCGCGAGCGCGGCGAGCGGCCGGAGGGGATCGTGCCGCGAGCCTGCGTGCCGGTCTCGGTCTCCGTCGAGGGCGCCGCCCACTCGCTCGCGGCGGTCGCCGTTCCGCTGCCCGTGGGCATCGCCGACCCCGCCCGGCGGCTGCGGACGATCGCGCAGGCGACGGCCGCGCTGATGGCGGAGCGCGGAGCGCTCGGAGCGCAGGAGATCGCGGGGTTCGCGGACCTCGCGCCGCCCACGCTGCTCGCGCAGGCCTCGCGGCTGAGCCTGGGCGCGCACGGCCACGACCTCGTCGTCACGAACGTCCCCGGTCCACAGCTGCCGCTGTACGCGCTGGGCCGCCGGCTGGAGCGGCTCTACCCGATCCCCGTCCTCGACCGCGAGCGCGCGCTCGCCGTGGCCGTCTTCTCCTACGACGGGACGGTCGGCTTCGGGCTGCTGTCGGACCTCGACGCGCTGCCGGACGTCCGCGCGATCGCCGACGGCGTGCGGGCGGCGCTGGACGAGCTGCTGGTCGTCGCGGGCGCCTCGCTCGGCATCAAGGCGCGTCCGCGGCGGCGCTCCGCCAAGCGCGCGCCGCGTTAGCGGGCGGGCGCGAGACGGGGCCCTCAGAGCTCCACGACGTCCTCGCCGAGGGTGACCGGCGCCTCGCACGTCGGGCACCAGAGCCGCGCCTCGATCGGCGTGCCGCACGCCCCGTGCCGCGGCCCCTCCGCGTCGCGATGGCGCGCGCCCCAGTCGGCGAGCAGGCGCAGCGGCGCGGCGAGCTCGCACGCCCCCGCCGACAGCTCGTAGACGACGCGCGGCGGCCGGGTCGAGTACGGGGTGGCGACGACGAGCGCCTCGGCCTCGAGCTGACGCAGCCGGGCGGTGAGCACGTTCGGCGCGATGCCGGCCACGGCGTCCTGGAGGTCGCCGAAGCGGCGCGGCCCGTCGAGCAGCGCCTCGACGACGAGCAGCGTCCAGCGGTCCCCGACCGCGTCGAGCGCGGCGGCCAGCGGAGAGGGCTGCTCGGCCATGGCGGGAAGAGTAGCTACCTTGTTGCTTGCAAACGTGAAGTGACACCTGTGCTGCACGAGATCCACACCACCATCGCCACCCTCGCCGAGCGCATCGGCCCCTCGGTCGCCGGCCTCGGCCGCGGCTGGGCCTCGGGCTCGGGCGTCATCGTCGCCCCGGGGCGCGTGCTGACCGTAGCGCACGCCCTGCGCGGCGAGGAGACCACCGTGACCCTCGCCGGGCGACGCGCCGACGCGCGCGTCCTCGGCACCGCGCTCGACCGCGACCTCGCTGTGCTCGAAGCCGACACCGGCGACCTGCCGCCGGTCGCCCTCGCCCCCGCGGACGCCGCGACCCCCGGCATCGGCGTCCCCGTCGTCGCGCTCGCCGACCCCGGCGGCCGCGGCCTGCGCGCCACCCTCGGCTTCGTCACCACGGCGGCGCGCGCCGTGCGCGGCCCCAAGGGCCGCCGCATCGCCGGAGCGATCGAGCACTCCGCGCCCCTGCCCCGCGGCTCGTCCGGCGGCCCGCTCGTGGACGTCGAGGGTCGCCTGCTCGGGCTCAACGCGACGCGCATGGAGGGCGGGCTGCTGCTCGCGCTGCCCGCCGAGGCCGACCTCGTCGCGCGCCTCTCCGGCGGGGAGCAGGTCGCGCCGCGCCGACTCGGCGTGGCGCTCGCGCCCCCACGCGTCTCCCGCCGCCTGCGCCGCGCCGTCGGACTGCCCGACCGGGACGGCCTGCTCGTCACGGGCGTCGTCGACGGCAGCCCGGCCGCGGACGCGGGGCTCGAGCGCGGCGACCTCGTCGTCGCCGCGGGCCATTCCCCGATCGCCGGCTTCGACGATCTCTACGCCGCCCTGGACGCGTCCGGCGCCGGACCGCTCTCGCTCACCGTGATGCGCGGCGCCGAGCAGATCGAGGTGACGATCGCATGAAGCCCACCGCAGACATCCGTACCCTGAACGACATCGAGCCGTTGGAAGGAACACCATGACCTCGGAGCGCGCCCAGGCCTACGGCCGCGTGACCGCCACGCTGGCCGAGATCGGGCCCACCAAGCTGCAAGCCGCGGAGCAGGACGTCCTGCGCGACGCCGCGGACACCCTCCTGTTCTGCGAGGACGCCGACGGCGACCCCGCCGCCCAGGACGCGCTGGCGGCGGTCGACGCGCTGCTGGACCGGCTCGTGGAGTCGGACCGCTGGACGACCGATCGCGCCGAGGACCTGCGACGCGACGTCGAGGCGTGCGGGCCCTGGATCCCGCGCTAGCGATTCGCGTCAGGCGGGGCCCAGGTCCTCCGGGCCCCAGGTCACCTGGTTCAGCCGCGGGAGCACCCGCAGCTCCAGCGGACGCCGGCTGAGCGACAGCCGCGCGAGCCGCTGGGCGCGGCGGTGCTCGCCGAACGCCAGCGCCGCGCTGCCGCGGCGCCCGCGGTACCCGATGCCGACGCCCGAATGGCGGGTGCGGATGATCCGACCCTCCAGCAGCGAGTAGGCCTGGACGCCCAGGTCGTGGCGGCGCTCGCGCGGCCACCGGCCCAGGTCGACCCGGAGCTCCGCCATCCGCTCGTCCTCGTAGTCCAAGGAGGCCCGGCCGCCCGTCCGGTCGAGGTCGACGTCGACCTCGCCGAGGACGTGCGGCAGGCCGAGCAGCCCGGCCCCGTGCTCGAGACAGCGCTCGCTGTCGACGGGCAGCTCCACGAAGTGGATGCCGAGCGACGCGTCGCGCCAGCGGGCCGGATGCAGCGGGACCGGTGGCTTGGCCACGTCGAGCAGCACCGGCAGCGCCACGCCCAGCTCGTGGTAGGGGCCCAGGCCGCTGCGCCGGACCTCCCAGGCGAAGAACGAGATCGCCGCGCGGCGGGGAGTCGTGCGCACCGGGACGAGCCGCTCGGTCGCCGGCAGCAGCGCCCATGCCTGCTCCAGCGGGATCGAGTACATCGCGCCGAGCATGCGGCCGCTGGTGATGACGACGGGGAAGCGCTCCGCGTCCTGGCCGAGCGACCGCGCCCGCTCGAGGAGCTCGGGGTCGAGGACGTCGTCGTGCATCGCTTCCGTGGGGACCGTCATCGGTGGCGCCCGAGGATAGGACGTAACGGTTTGAGCACGCCCCTGACATATTTCCGCGCCGTAATCACGACTTAACTCAGGAGCCTTGACAATTCTCCGTGGGACCGTCGAGGATGCGTCTCGTCGTGGGCTCGTCTCCACGCACCGGTTCCCTGGAGTCGCTTCGCGAGCACAACCTGCTCCGTGTGGTCGACGTGCTGCTCGAGCGCGGCGTCGCGAGCCGGGCGGACATCGCGCGCCGCACCGGCCTCTCGCGGACGACGGTCTCGTCGCTCGTGGCCGACCTCATCCGCCGAGGGCTCGTGTGCGAGCGCGCGGGCACCCCCGAGCGCGACTCCGGCGCGGGCGCCGGACGCCCGCCCGTCCTGCTCGCGCTCGACCGCTCGGTGGGCGCGGTCGTCGGCCTGGACTTCGGCCACACCCACCTGCGCGTCGTCGTCGCCGACCTCTCCCACGAGATCCTCGCCGAGGCGGAGCAGGCGATGGACGTCGACCACTCCGCCGCCGAGGGGTTCGAGGCCGCCGCGACCCTGGTGGACGCGGTCCTCGCCGAGGCGGGGGTCCCGCGCGACCGCGTCGTCAACGTCGGCATGGGCATCCCGGGGCCGATCAGCCACCGCTCCGGCACCGTCGGGTCGGCCTCCATCCTGCCGGGCTGGGTGGGCGTCCGCGCCGCCGAGGAGCTCGAGCGCCGGCTCGGGATGCCCGTCGTCGTCGAGAACGACGCCAACCTCGGCGCGCTCGGCGAGTCGCTGTTCGGCGCGGGCCGCGGCGCCCGGGAGATCGTCTACCTGAAGGTCTCCTCCGGCATCGGCGCCGGCGTGATCCTCGGGGGGCGCATCCACCGCGGCGCCGGCGGTACCGCCGGGGAGATCGGCCATCTGCTCGTCGACGAGGGCGGGCACGTGTGCCGGTGCGGGAACCGCGGCTGCCTGGAGACGGTGGCCGCGGCGCCGGGGCTGCTGGAGCAGATCAGCCGGACGCACGGCTCCAGCCTGTCGATCCACGACGTCGTCGCGCTCGCGGCCGGGGGCGACCCCGGCTGCCGGCGGGTCATCGCGGACGCCGGCCAGCACATCGGCCGGGCGGTGGCGATGTTGTGCAACCTGCTGAACCCGGAGCGGGTCGTCGTCGGCGGGGATCTCTCCGCCGCGGGCGACCTGCTGCTCGGGCCGCTGCGCGCAGCGCTGGACCGCTACGCGATCCCGTCGGCGGCGGAGGACGCCGACGTGCGGACGGGCCTGCTGGGAGAGCGGGCGGAGGTTCGGGGGGCGGTGGCTCTCGCCATCGGCGAGGCGCAGCCCTCCCTCATGCAAGCAACGGGCGGCACCGCCGCCCTCGGCTCCCGAGGAGGAACCAGCGCATGACCAAGCGATCCATCCTGTCACTCGTCGCCGTCGCAGCGACGGCGCTCGCGCTCGGCGCGTGCGGCAGCGACGACGACGGCGCCACCAGCACCAGCGCCGCCACGGGAGGCGGCGCCAGCACCCAGGCGGGCGAGAGCGGCAAGATCGCGCTCCTGCTGCCGGAGTCGAAGACCGCGCGCTACGAGTCGCAGGACCGCCCGGGGTTCGAGAGCAAGGTCGCGGAGCTGTGCCCCGACTGCGAGATCATCTACTCCAACGCGGACCAGGACGCCTCCAAGCAGCAGAGCCAGGCGGAGGCGGCGATCACGGAGGGCGCCCAGGTGATGGTGCTCGACCCGGTGGACTCAGCGTCGGCGGCGGCGGTCGTCAACCGCGCCAGCCAGTCCGACATCCCGGTGATCTCCTACGACCGCCTGATCCTCGACGCGCCGGTCGACTACTACATCTCGTTCGACAACGTGAAGGTCGGCGAGCTCCAGGGTACGTCGCTCAGCGACAAGCTGGAGGAGGACGGCAACCCGACCGGCCCGATCGTCAAGATCAACGGGGCACCGACGGACAACAACGCGAAGCTGTTCAAGCAGGGCTCGAACGACGTGTTCTCCGAGCGCGGCGTCGAGATCTCCAAGGAGTACGACACGCCGGACTGGAGCCCGGACAAGGCGCAGCAGGAGATGGAGCAGGCCATCACCGCGGTGGGCAAGGACACGATCAAGGGCGTCTACGCCGCCAACGACGGCACGGCGGGCGGCGCGATCGCCGCGATGAAGTCGGCCGGCATGGACCCGAAGCAGATCCCGGTCACGGGTCAGGACGCCGAGCTCGCCGCGATCCAGCGCATCATCGCGGGCGAGCAGTACATGACGGTCTACAAGGCGATCAAGCCCGAGGCCGAGGCGGCCGCCGAGCTGGCGATCGCCCTGCTGCGCGGCGAGGATCCGCCCGAGGGAATGGTCAACGGCGAGACCGACAACGGGCAGGGCGCGGTCCCGTCCGTGCTGCTGGAGCCGGTCGCCGTCACCGAGGACAACGTGCAGGACACGATCATCGCCGACGGGTTCTGGACGCCGCAGCAGATCTGCACCAAGGCGTACCAGAAGGCCTGCGAGGACGCGGGCATCGGCTAGGGAGAGAGGATGGGCTGCCCGACATGACCGAGACCACATCCGTGCTGGCGCTCCGCGGCATCAGCAAGGGCTTCGGAGCCGTACAGGCGCTCGCGGGGGTGGACTTCGAGGTCCGCCCCGGCGAGGTCGTCGCGCTGGTCGGCGACAACGGCGCCGGCAAGTCGACGCTGGTCAAGGTCATGTCGGGCATATACGCGCCCGACGAGGGCGAGTACCACTTCGCGGGGCGCCCCGTGAAGGTCAACGGCCCGCAGGACGCCGCCGACCTCGGCGTCGCCACCGTCTACCAGGACCTCGCGCTGGCCGACAACCTCGACGTGGTCGCGAACCTGTTCCTCGGGCACGAGCTGACCAACGTCGGCCCGCAGCTCGACGAGACGCGGATGGAGCAGCGGGCGCACGAGCTGCTCGGGACGCTCTCGACGACGATCCCGAGCGTGCGGACCGTGGTCGCCTCGCTCTCCGGCGGGCAGCGCCAGCAGGTCGCCATCGCCCGCTCGCTGCTCGGCGAGCCGAAGGTGGTGCTGCTCGACGAGCCGACGGCCGCCCTCGGCGTGCCGCAGACGCGGCAGGTCCTGGACCTCGTCCGCCGGCTGCGCGAGCGCGGCCTGGGCGTCGTCGTCATCACGCACAACCTGGCCGACGTCTTCGAGGTGGCCGACCGGATCTTCGTGCTCTACCTGGGACGGCCGGGCGGCGACTTCGCCGCGTCGGACGTCACCCCCGAGGACGTGGTGGCCGCGATCACCGGCGTCCACAACGGCAACGGCAACGCGAAGGAGGCCACGGCATGAGCACCGCGACCCCGCCGGTCTCCGAGACCGACGTCCTCCCGCGCTCCCGGGCCGAGTTCCTGCAGCGCTTCACGCAGGGCGACTTCGGGTCGCTGCGCGTCCTCATCACGCTCGCGGTGATCTGGCTGATCTTCGCCCTGGCCAACGACCGCTTCCTGTCGGCGATCAACCTCACGAACCTCGCGCTCCAGATCGCGGGCATCGGGCTGATCTCGGTCGGCGTGGTGCTGATCCTGCTGCTCGGCGAGATCGACCTCTCGGTCGGCATCGTGTCCGGCCTGTGCGCGGCGATCATGGCGGTGCTCAACGTCAAGCACGGCTGGGCGCCGGTCCCGGCGCTGGCCGCGGCGATCGTCGCCGGCCTGGCCATCGGCACGTTCCACGGGTTCATCCACACCCGGTTCGGCGTCCCGTCGTTCGTCGTGACGCTGGCCGGCCTGCTCGGCTGGCAGGGCGTGCTGCTGTGGGTGCTGGGCGACACCGGCACGATCAACCTGAACGCGCCGCTGATCGTCGACCTGGCCGGCACGTTCTTCGCGGACGCGATCGGCTGGATCATCGCGGTGGTGCTGATCGCGGTCTACGCGGCCGTGACGTTCAGCGGCCGGATGGGCCGCGTGAGGGCGGGGCTCGACGCCCCGCCGGTCGGCGCGCTGGTGGTGCGCGTCGTGGCGGTGGCGGTCCCCGTGCTCCTGACGGTCTGGATCGTCAACCAGGACCGCGGGCTGCCGCTGGCGCTCGTGATCCTCGTCGGCTTCGTGATCCTCTTCGACTACGTCACGCAGCGCACGACCTTCGGGCGCCACATCTACGCGGTCGGCGGCAACGAGGAGGCGGCCCGCCGCGCGGGCATCGACGTGCGGCGGGTGCGCACCGTCGTGTTCGCCCTCGGGTCGATGATGGCGGCCTGCGGCGGCATCATGCTCGCCTCGCGACTGCTGGCGGTCAACCAGTCCTCGGGCGGCTCGGACCTGCTGCTGCTCGCGATCGCCGGCCCGGTCATCGCCGGCACGTCGCTGTTCGGCGGCCGCGGCCGCGTCTGGTCCGCCCTGCTCGGCGCGCTGGTGATCGGGTCGATCTCCAACGGCATGGACCTGCTGGCCTACAGCTCGGACACGAAGTTCATGGTCACGGGCGCGGTGCTGCTCGGCGCGGTGGTCGTGGACGCGGCGACGTCGAAGCGCCGCAGCCGCGCGGGCCGCGTGTAGCAGGGACGTGCCGTCGGTTTCCATCCGTGGTGGATGGAAATCGACGTCACGTCAGAAACCGGCGCGGGACGCGAGCGTCAGCGGACGGGGTCCGTCGGCGCCCACTGCGCCTCGGCCAGGTCGCCCTCGGGCATGCCCTCCGGCGTCGGGACCTGCGGCGTGTCGCGCAGGTACCACTCGGCGTCGAGCGCGGCCTGACAGCCGGAGCCGGCGGCGGTGACCGCCTGGCGGTAGGTGTGGTCGACCAGGTCGCCGGCCCCGAAGACGCCGGGGCGGTTCGTGCGCGTCGAGCGGCCCTGCGTGATGACGTAGCCCTCGTCGTCGACGTCGACCTGCCCGCGCACGATCTCCGACTGCGGCTCGTGGCCGATGGCGATGAACGTGCCGACGTTGGGCAGCTCGTCGGTCGAGCCGTCCTCGGTGTTCACGAGCCGGGCGGTCGGGAGCTTGTCGCCCTCGACGGCCTCGAACGCCTCGACGGTGTACGGGGTCTTGAACTCGATGTTGTCGATCGCCCGCGCCCGCTCGAGCATGATCTTCGAGGCGCGGAACTCGGCGCGGCGATGCACGATCGTCACCTTCGAGGCGAACTTCGAGAGGAAGATCGCCTCCTCCATCGCGGAGTCGCCGCCGCCGACGATGACCGTCTGGGCGTCGCGGAAGAACGCGGCGTCGCAGGTGGCGCAGTAGGAGACGCCGCGGCCGCCGAGCTCCTCCTCGCCGGGCACGCCGAGCTTCTTGTGCTCGGCCCCCATCGCGAGGATCACGGTGCGGGCCTCGTGGACCTCGTCGTCGACCCAGACGCGGTGCACGCCGCCCGGCTCGTCGGCGAGCTCGACCTTCGTCGCCATGTCGGTGACGAAGCGGGTGCCGAACCGCTCGGCCTGGTCGCGCATCGCCTCCATGAGCTCGGGGCCCATGATGCCGTCGCGGAAGCCCGGGTAGTTCTCGACGTCGGTCGTCTGCTGCAGCAGCCCGCCCCAGGCGAAGCCCTCGATGACGAGCGGCTTCAGGTTCGCGCGCGACGTGTAGAGCGCGGCCGTGTAGCCGGCCGGCCCGCTCCCGATGATGATGACGTTCTCGATGCCCATGGTCTCAGTCACTTTACTTTGTATAGTACCAATGCGTCAGGCCCTCGCCGCCTGCCAGCGCGCGACCGTCCTGCGGAGCTGGAAGTAGGCGACGAGCCCCGGCAGCGTCGGCAGCCAGAAGGCGAACGCGCGGTAGGTCAGCACCGCCACGACGACGAGCCCGCTCGGCTCGCCCAGCGCGATGAAGGCGCCGATCATGCCGCCGTCGACGCCGCCGACTCCTCCCGGCAGCGGCAGCAGGTTGCCGAGCATGCCGACGAAGTACCCCATGACGAGCACCGCCACCGTCGGCGAGTCGCCGAACGCCCGGAACGCCGCCCACAGCACGGCGATGTTGCAGCCCCAGTAGGCGAGCGCGCCCAGCGTCGACGGGTCACGGCGCCGCGCGTGCGCAATCGCGTCGCGCACGCCGGCAGAGAGCGCCGCCGGCACCGTCGCCAGCCGCTGCGCGAGCCGCGCCACCCGGCCGCCGCGCCGCGCGAAGCCCTCCAGGCGGCGCTGGAGATCGGTCGGCGTCAGCGTCGACAGCAGCGCCACCGCGATGGCCACCATCGCGAAGACCGCCGGGACGACCGTCATGGCGAACGGCGCGCTGCCCGGGAAGACGCCCCAGTACAGGCCGAGCCCGAAGACGATCAGGGCGCCCATGTAGATGACGTACTGGAGCACGAGGAAGGTGATCGTGCGGTCGGCCACCATCCGGCGCGGCATCCCGGCCCGGCGCATCGCCCACGCCTGGAGCGCCAGGCCGCCCGCGCCGGCCGCCGCGAAGAGGCGCGTCGCGGCGAGCGCGGCCATCGTGATCTGGTAGGCCTCGGAGGCCGTGAGCCGCCGCGGCGAGGTCGGATCGTCGAAGATCGCCCGGAACAGCAGCACGTAGCCGCCGAACGACGCCACCGCGAACGCGGCCGCCACCCCGAGCCACCAGGGGTCGCCCTGCTCGATCCGCTCCCAGGTCTTGTCGAAGCCCGTGAGCTGCGGCAGGACGAAGTACAGGAACGCGACGATCGACAGGACGAACAGGACGCCGAGCGCGAGCGCCCTGCGGGTCACCTGGACCCGCGGCATCTCCTCGTCGTGGTGCGAGACCTCCCGCCGCTCGAGCGGACCGGCCGGCGGCGCGTAGTCGGCGCCGCGGCGCGCCTGCTTCAGGCGTACGTCGTCCGGCATCGCGCCTATCCGGCGGCGCGCGCCTCGAGCGCGGCCACGGCGCGCCCGACCCGTCCGAGCGCAGGGGACATCGGACCCTCGAGCCCGCGGATCAGCCGCACCAGGCCGTAGCCGGCGAGCAGGTCGACGACGTAGTGCTCGCCGAGGTAGACGAGCGCGAAGCCGAGCGTCAGCGCGTAGGTCCAGCCGACCGCTCCCTCGATGGGACCGGCGTCGGAGAGGACGTAGGCGCCCATGACGGAGGTGGCGAAGTGCAGGGACGGCATGGCAGCGAGGGGGTTACCCGCGAACAGACCGTAGAGGGGCTCCCAGCGATCGCGCCAGAACGCCTCGCCCTGCTCGACCATGAGCCGCCGCAGCGCCGGGTCGGCCTCGATCTCGCCCTGCTTGGCCGCGTACCACGGCGGCGCCGTGGGCAGCGCCCAGTAGACGAGCACGCCGAGGTCGAACGTCGCGTAGACCATGATCGCGCTGCGCTCGAAGCGCGAGCGCCGGAACAGCAGGAGGTACAGGATCGTCGTGTGCGGCACCAGGAACCACACCCAGTGCGCCCAGACGAGCACCGCATCCATGCGCCGCAGGCCCTTGGCCCTGGCCAGCGCCCGCTGCAGGCGCACGCCCGGCAGCTCGCCGAGGCCGATCAGCCGGTCGAGGACCACCGGGTAGCGGACCTTCACGCGCCGTTGCAGCGCCTCGGCGTCGTCGTTGGGCATCTCGTACAGCGACAGGTACATCCACATCTGCAGCGCGCACACGGCGACGTCGCGCCGGCGCGACCGCGGCACGGCCACGCAGAGGGCGAACGGAGCGGAGGCGGCGAGGCCCGCCACGACCGGGGGCCGAAGGCGGATGTGGCGCCTCGCGATCGGCGCTGCCACCCCGATGGCGACGACACCCCACGCGACGCCCTTCATGGCGGTTGACAAGCGCACAACCGAGCCAGCATAAACGGCGCCCAGGTCGGCTCACCACCGGGGCGGTCGGCGGCCGTCGGCGCCGGACGCCGCCTCCTCGACGAGCGCCCGATCAGGCGCGGCGCCTCGCCCGCCCGCGCGGGCCGCCGGCGAGCCCGGGGCGAGCCGGACGTCGTGGTCGGATCCGTCGCCGGAGCCGCTCACGCGGCGGCGGTCCGCCCTGATCCCAGACGCTCCAACGGGCCCGCTCGAGCGACGCGCAGATCCCGATCGTCGGTCGCATGTGCATAGAGTGCCGCACCATGGCAGCCGTCAACCTCACCGTCTCCG
>JANJUA010000401.1 GCA_024710825.1 Solirubrobacteraceae bacterium | reverse complement strand
ACCGCCAACGCCCCACGCCGCCCCGGCCACCCGGCAACACCGCCAACGCCCCACGCCTCCCCGGCCACCCGACCTCACCGACAACGTCCCGCGCCTCCCCCTGCCACCCGGCAACGCCCGCGCCCCGGCCGCCCGGCCTCGACGCCAACGCCCCGGGTTCCTTCCGCGGCGACCTGTGGCGCATCGGCCCGGACGTGTGGCGCCCTCTACGCGCGTTCGGCGATGCCGATCGGCCACGGGCACCGCGTCGGCCAGCGACTAGCCTCCCCCGCATGTCCGCTGTCTCCGCTGCCGCCCAGGGTCTCGCCACCGTCGATCTTGCGTCGGGGGCCGTCCTCGAGGCCTTCTACCCCTCCCCCGCCCTGGCCGCCGAGCCCCTCCCCGTCGCCGGCCTGCCCGGGGAGGCGCGGACCGACGAGCTGCGCGGCGTGCGCGTCGAGCCGGTCACGACGCGCATCGCCGACCTCTCCGCACCGCCCGCCGATCCCGCCGACGCCTACCTGCGTCTCCAGCTCCTGTCGCACCGGCTCGTGGCGCCGCACGGGCTGTCGCTCGACGGCGTCTTCGGGGTGCTGGTCAACGTCGCGTGGACGTCGCTCGGACCGGTCGCCGCCGACCGCCTCGACGAGGCGCGCCTGCGCGCCCGGATCGCCGGCACGCCGCTCGCCGTCACGTCCGTCGACAAGTTCCCACGCATGAGCGACTACGTGGTGCCCAGCGGCGTGCGGATCGCCGACGCCGACCGCGTCCGGCTCGGCGCCCACCTCGCCGAAGGCACCACGGTCATGCACGAGGGCTTCGTGAACTTCAACGCCGGGACGCTCGGCGCGTCGATGGTCGAGGGCCGCATCAGCGCGGGCGTCGTGGTGGGCGACGGCACCGACATCGGCGGCGGCGCGTCGATCATGGGCACGCTCTCCGGCGGTGGCCGCGAGGTGATCGCGCTCGGCGAGCGCTGCCTGCTGGGCGCCAACGCCGGGTTGGGGATCTCGCTCGGCGACGACTGCGTCGTCGAGGCCGGGCTCTACCTCACCGCCGGCACGCGGGTGACGCTCCCCGACGGCGAAGTCGTCAAGGCGCGCGCGCTGTCGGGCGCGGCGAACCTCCTGTTCCGGCGCGACAGCGTCTCCGGGGCGGTGGTCGCGCTGACGCGGACCGGGAGCTGGGGCGGCCTGAACGCCGTCCTGCACGCGAACTAGGCCGGCCCGCCGCGCGGCGGTCAGCCCAGCTCGATCTCCCCGGCGAACACGGGGATCGCCCAACCGGTGAGGTCGACGTGCAGGTCCTCCTCCACGTCGACGAGCAGCTCCCCGCCGTCGAGCCGCACGGTCACGGGCGAGTCGCCGCCGCGCAGAACGTGGGCGACGGCTGCCCCGGTGGCGCCCGTGCCGCTGGACAGCGTCTCGCCCACGCCGCGCTCGAAGATCCGAGCGCGGATCGTGGCCGCGTCGATCGGCGCGTAGAACGACACGTTCGTGCGGTTGGGAAACAGCGGGCTGCGCTCGATGCGCGGGCCGATGGCCCGGAGGTCGAGCGCCTCGAGCTCCGCGAGCCCGCCCGGCACCGCGATCGCGCACTGCGGGTTGCCGATCTGGACGAACTGGAAGGCGTGGCCCTCCACCTCGCCCCGGCCGTCGGCGGCGCCGCAGGGGTGGTCGCGCTCGCTGCGCAGCCGCGCGCGCCCCATGTCGACGGTGCAGCGGGTGTCGTCGAGGATCGTCGGGCGGATCTCGCCGGCGACGGTGCGGATCGAGAACTGGCGCCGGTCCGTCCAGCCCCGGCGGTGCAGGTACATGATCGCCTCGCGCGCGCCGTTGCCGGACAGCTCGGCCTCCGAGCCGTCGGGGTTGAAGATCCTCAGGTCGGCCACGAAGCCGGGCTCGTCGGTGCGAGCGAGCAGCAGCACGCCGTCCGCGCCCACGCCGAAGTGCCGGTGGCAGAGGTGGCGGATCTGCTCCTCGGTCAGCAGCCCGTCGGGCAGGTCGTCGGCCTCGACCACGAGGTAGTCGTTGCCGAGCGCCTGCCATTTCTCGAAGCGCAGCATGCTCATGCGGCCGACGACAGTAGCTCGCGGGCGGCGTCCTCGGGCGTGCGCTCCGTCAGGTCGACGAGCTCGACGGCGGGCAGCTTGCGCAGCCAGGTGAGCTGGCGGCGGGCGTAGTTGCGGGTACGGCGCTTCATCGCGTCGACGTCCCCGGCCAGGAGCTGCTCGAAGCCGAGCGCCTTGCGGGCGGTCTCCGATGCTCCCGCGACGTGCGCGGCCCGAACCTCCTCGGCGGCGCCGGCGGCGACCATCGCGTCGACCCGGGCGTCGATGCGGGCGTAGAGCGCGTCGCGGTCCATCGTGACGCCGAGCAGGCGCGTCGGCCGGCGGGTCTGCTCGGTCCAGAGCTGATTCGGCTGCTCGGTCGCGGGCGGCTCGAGCTCTCCGAGCTCGTGGAGCTCCAGCAGGCGGACGATCCGGTGCGCGTCGTTGGGCGAGACGCCTGCCGCCGCGTGGGGCGCTCGTCTGGTCAGCTCGGCGTGGAGCGCGGGCGCGCCCTCGCTGCGCAGAGCGTCGGTCCAGCGGGCGCGGACCTCATCCGGCGCGGCGGGACGCAGCTCGAGCTCGGCCAGCGCGGCGCGCAGGTAGAGACCGGTGCCGCCGACGACGATCGGCGTCCGACCGGCGGCGAGGAGGCCGTCGATCTCGGCGTGGGCGAGCCGCGCGTGCTCGGCGACAGAGAAGCGCGCGTCGATCGGGACGAACGAGACGAGCCGGTGCTCGAGCCGCCGCTGCTGCGCCGGCGTGGCTACGCCGGTCAGCAGCTCGAGCCCCCGGTAGACCTGCAGCGCGTCGGCGGAGACCGCGACCGGATCGTCGCCGCGCGCGCGCAGCACGTCGGCGAGCGCGATGGCGAGGGCGGTCTTGCCGACGCCGGTGGGGCCGAAGACGGCGAGGACGACGGGCGTGGCGGGGTCGGCGGGCACGCGGCCAGTATGGCGGCCGCCCGTCGGGGCCGCCGATCGGGTGCTCTCGGACCGCACCGCCGGCCCGACGTGCGCTCCCTTTCCCCCGCTCTTGGATGCCAAGGGAGCGCACGTCGCGGCGGGGACGTGGGCGGCTTCGGCGCCGCGGGCGCCTGTGCGCTGAGCGGCGCCGCCCGTGCCGCCGGCCGGCGCCGGGCGGTCCCGCCGCCAGATAGGGTGCCGCTCGCAATGGAGCTCTCGGGCAAGACCGTGCTCATCACCGGCGCGACCGGCGGGATCGGCCAAGCGCTCGCGCGCGCGTTCGCCGCGCGCGGCGCGCAGCTCGTCCTGACGGGTCGCCGCATCGACGTGCTCGAGCCGCTCGCCGAGTCGCTGCCCGGCGGCGCCCGCACGCTCGCGGTGGACCTGGCGGCGTCCGACGAGGTCGACCGGCTCATCGCCGACGCGGGCGACGTCGACGTCCTCGTCGCCAACGCCGGCCTGCCCGCGTCGGGGCAGATCGACAGCTTCTCCGTCGAGGAGATCGACCGCGCGCTGGACGTCAACCTGCGCTCGCCGATCGTGCTGGCCCGGGCGCTCGCCCCGGCGATGGCGGCTCGCGGCGGCGGCCACATCGTGCTCATGTCGTCGCTGAACGGAAAGGCCGCGCCGGCCGGCACGGCGCTCTACTCCGCGACCAAGTTCGGCCTCCGCGGGTTCGGGATGGCGCTGCGGGCGGACTGGCGCGAGCGCGGCGTGGGGGTCTCGACGATCTTTCCCGGCTTCATCAGGGAGGCCGGCATGTTCCACGACGCCGGCGCCAAGCTGCCGCCGGGCGTGGGGACTCGGACGCCTGTCGAGGTCGCCGAGGCGACGGTGCGGGCGGTCGAGCACGACAAGGGCGAGGTCGACGTCGCGCCGCTGGCGCTGCGCGGGGGGACGCTGTTCTCCCAGGTCCTGCCCGACGTCGCCGCGAGCGTCACCCGGCGCCTGGGCGGCGGGAAGGTCGCCAGCGACGTCGCCGCCGGGCAGCGGGACAAGCGCTGAGCCGCGGGGACGACCGGGGGACCGCTGGCGCGTGACGGCGCGCAACTGGCTGCCGGCCCACGAGGACGGCGCGGCAGCATCGTCGGCGCCGCTGTTGGTGGACTGAGACGAGGATGCCGGCGAGCGAAGCGACGGACCGCCGGAACCGCGGGCGGCGCCGGAGGGCGACGCCGGGCCGGCGGTGCGAAGCGGCGGCCGGGCGGGCGCGCGTTCAGAACAGCGCCTGCTGGACCTCCGGGCGGCCGCGTCGCTCGCGCGGTGGGTTCTCCGGCGGCGCTGCGAGGCCCCGGCGCCGGACGCCGCGGTGGTCCTCGGTCGGCGACGGCAGCGACGGCACCGGCCCGTCGCGCACCAGGCGCATGAGGCGCTCGCGCTCCGCCTTCGGCGCGTACGCCCCGCGCGCGTACAGCGCCTCGTAGCGCTCCACGAGATCCGGCCGGTAGGACCGCAGCCAATCGAGGAAGATCGCCCGTACCTCGCCGCGCAGATGCAGCGCGATGCCACCGATGCCCGTCGCCCCGTTCTCGGCCGCCAGCGAGAGGATGCGCTCGACCTGCTCGGGCGCGTCGTTGATCCCCGGCATGAGCGGCGCCACCAGGACTCCGCACGGGATCCCGGCTCGGTTGAGCTCCCCCACCGCCTCCATCCGCGCCCGCGGATGCGGCGTGTGCGGCTCGCTGGCACGCCAGGCCCGCTCGTCGATCGTCGGGATCGAGAGGTTCGCGCTGATCGGCGCCACCGCCGCGACCTCCCGCATCAGCCCCAGGTCGCGCAGCAGCAGCGGCGACTTCGTCAGCACCGAGCAGGGGTTGCGCGCGTCGCGCAGCGCCTCCCAGATCCCCGGCATCAGCCGGTAGCGCCCCTCCACCCACTGGTAGGGGTCGGTGTTCGTCCCCATGGCGACGTGCTCGCCCTTCCACGACGGCCGCCGCAGCTCCGCCCGCAGCACCTCCGGAACGTTGACCTTGACGACGATCTCGCGCTCGAAGTCGCGCCCCGCGTCGAAGTCCAGGTACCTGTGCGTCGGCCGGGCGAAGCAGTAAGCACAGGCATGCGAGCAGCCCCGATACGGGTTCACGGTCCAGCGGAACGGCACCGCGCTGGCCTCCGGCACCCGGTTCAGCGCCGACTTCGCGTGGACCTCGTAGAAGCGGGTGTCCAGCGCCTCGGGCGCGGAGAAGCGACGCACCACGGCTCCGTCGCGGTAGCCCGGCAGGCGGGCCGACTCGTCGGCCTCCACGGTGAGGTTGTCCCAGCGCACGAACACATGTTCGCGTCGCCGTCGGACGGACCGACCGCCTAGCGAGCGTCGGCGACGGCGAGCAGCGACATCTCGCCCGAGAGCGTCTGCGACGTCGCCCCGGTGATCTCGACCGGCACGATCTGCCCCACCTGGGCGAGCCCGCCGAAGTTCACGACCTTGT